>JAAZGT010000062.1 GCA_012511095.1 Alcaligenaceae bacterium | reverse complement strand
TTAAACTGAATTATCAGGAGAATTTCATGACTACCCCAACTCAAGTGCTTGAACTCATTGGTCAACACGAGGTCGAGTTCGTTGATTTACGATACACAGATACCGTAGGCAAAGAGCATCACATGACAATTCCAGCAAGACACTTAGATGAGGATTATTTTGAGTCGGGTTATGCATTTGATGGTTCTTCTATCCCAGGTTGGAAAGGGGTTGAGGCTTCTGATATGCTTCTGGTCCCCGATGCCAGCACCGCACGCCTAGATCCTTTCTGTGAGGCAAAGACTATGGTGCTAATGTGCGATGTGCTTGATCCTGTTGACCTCAAGGGCTATGAGCGTGCACCGCGTTCCGTAGCTAAGCGTGCTGAGGATTATTTAAAGTCCACAGGCATTGGCGATACCGCTTTTTTTGGTCCGGAGCCAGAGTTCTTTGTTTTTGACGCAGTGACTTGGAATAACGATCCGCAGCATTGCAGCTTCAAGGTCTATTCTGATCAAGGTCATTGGATGAGTGGTGACCCCATGGAGGGTCGCAATAATGGTTTCCGCCCACGTCATATGGGTGGTTATGCTCCCGTATCACCAGCTGATGCTTTTGCTGATTTTCGCTCTGAAGCTTGTTTATTATTAGAACAGCAGGGCGTACCAGTCGAGGTTCACCATAGTGAGGTAGCTACTTCCCAATTAGAAATTGGTACTCGTTTCTCAACCCTAGTACAACGTGCTGACTGGAATCAGATTTTAAAATATACCATTCATAATTTAGCCCATGTCTATGGCAAGACAGCCACCTTTATGCCTAAGCCACTTTTTGGCAATAATGGTTCTGGCATGCACGTTCATCAATCCATTTGGAAAGAGGGTGAAAACATTTTTTCGGGCAATGGTTATGCGGGCTTATCTGAAACTGCTTTATTTTATATTGGTGGCATTATCAAGCACGCTAGAGCCTTAAATGCTATTACAAATCCTGGCACTAACTCATACAAACGCTTAGTACCGCATTTTGAAGCGCCTGTTAAATTAGCATATTCCGCGCGTAACCGTTCGGCTTCTATTCGCATTCCTTATGTTAATAGTCCTAATGCACGACGTATTGAGGCACGCTTTCCGGATCCATTAGCTAATCCTTATCTCTGCTTTGCTGCATTATTAATGGCAGGTCTTGATGGTATTCAAAATAAAATCCATCCAGGCGATCCAGCCGATAAAAACCTTTATGACTTACCACCTGAAGAGGATATCAAGGTACCTACCGTGGCACATTCATTAGAGCAAGCGCTTGAGGTCTTAGATCAAGATCGTGAATTCTTGTTAGCGGGTGGTGTATTTACTGATGATTTAATCGACGCTTATATTGAGCTTAAATCTAAAGAGGTGGATCGCTTGCGCGTTACACCGCATCCAGTAGAGTTCGAAATGTACTATTAATAATTACTCAAATTAGTGCGAACAAAAAGGCGAGTTTTGAAAAAGACTCGCTTTTTTAATGACTTAGGCTATATAGTAGTATTAATACTAGTATATTCATTGATCTTGTTAAGTATTTTAAAAACACAGACAATAGACAGCGTAGAAATTTATAAATTTGGAGAAAAGCATGGCTAAAACATTGTATGACAAGCTATGGGATGAGCACGTAGTGCACCAACAAGAAGACGGCACCTGTATTTTATACATCGACCGTCATCTTTTACATGAAGTTACTAGCCCGCAAGCTTTTGAAGGTTTGAAAATCGCTGGTCGCCAGCCTTGGCGTATTAGCGCAAACTTAGCGGTTGAGGATCACAACGTACCGACCATTGATCGCGATAAGGGTATTGATGACCCTATTTCAAAGCTTCAGGTTGATACCTTAGAAAAAAACTGTACAGAGCACAACATTGTACGTTACGGCATGGATGACATTCGCCAAGGTATTGTTCACGTGATGGGACCTGAGCAAGGTGCTACCCTACCAGGTATGACAGTTGTTTGTGGTGACTCACACACTAGTACGCATGGTGCTTTCGGTGCTTTAGCCTTTGGTATTGGTACCTCTGAGGTAGAGCACGTTTTAGCAACCCAAACGTTATTAAAGAAAAAAGATAAAAACATGTTAGTTAAGGTCGAAGGTAAATTACCTTTCGGCTGTAGTGCTAAAGATGTGGTTTTACACATTATTGGTGTGATTGGTACCGCGGGCGGTACGGGTTATGCCATTGAATTTGCTGGTAGCACGATCCGTGATTTATCTGTCGAAGGTCGTATGACGGTTTGTAATATGGCCATTGAAGCAGGTGCTCGTTCAGGTATGGTTGCTGTTGACGATAAGACGATCGAATACTTCAAAGGTCGTCCATACGCTCCAAGCGATGAAGAGTGGGATCAGGCAGTAGCTTATTGGAAAACCTTAGTCTCTGACGAAGGCGCTCATTTTGATAAAGTAGTCGAAATTGACGCGGCTGATATTCGTCCGCAAGTCACTTGGGGTACCTCTCCAGAGATGGTTTTAAGTATTGAGGATAAAGTACCTAATCCTGCAGCAGAAAGCGATGCTGTTAAGCGTTCTGGTATTGAGCGTGCTCTTGAGTATATGGGCTTAGATGCTGATATGCCAATTAGCGATATTAAAATCGATAAGGTATTTATTGGCTCTTGTACTAACTCACGCATTGAGGACTTACGCGAAGCCGCCGCTGTTGCCAAAGGTCGCAAAGTTGCTGATAACGTAATCACAGCTATGGTAGTGCCTGGTTCTGGTTTAGTTAAAAAACAAGCCGAGGACGAGGGTTTAGATAAGATCTTTATCGAGGCTGGTTTTGAGTGGCGTGATCCAGGTTGTTCTATGTGTTTAGCGATGAACGCTGACCGTTTAGAACCAGGCGAGCGTTGTGCTTCAACCTCAAATAGAAACTTTGAAGGTCGTCAGGGTACAGGTGGTCGTACACACTTAGTTAGCCCAGCAATGGCGGCTGCCGCTGCAGTATGCGGTCATTTTATTGATGTGCGTCAGTTAGGAGAATAAGCATGGAAAAATTTACAGTTCACAAAGGCTTAGTTGCTCCATTAGATCGAGCCAACGTTGATACGGATTTAATTATTCCAAAACAGTTTTTAAAATCGATCAAACGCACTGGCTTTGGTCCAAACTTATTTGACGCATTGCGTTATATGGATCATGGTGAGCCAGGTATGGACAATAGTAAGCGTCCATTAAACCCTGATTTTGTATTAAACAAAGAGCGTTATCAAGGTTCTTCAATCTTATTAGCGCGCGAAAACTTTGGTTGTGGCTCGAGCCGTGAGCACGCACCTTGGGCTTTAATGCAATTTGGTTTTAAAGCAATTATCGCACCATCATATGCCGATATTTTCTTTAACAATAGCTTTAAAAATGGTTTATTACCAATTGTTCTGAGCGAAGAGGAAGTAGCTAAACTATTTGAAGAGGTTGAAGCCAATCCAGGTTATGAGCTAAATATCGATTTAGACAAACAAGAAGTAACATCACCTTCTGGCGATGTGTACACCTTTGAAATCGATAGCTTTAGAAAGTATTGCCTATTAAATGGTTTAGATGATATTGGTTTAACCTTGCGCGAAGCTGATAAAATCAAAGCCTATGAGCAAAAGCGCCTAGCTGAAAAGCCATGGTTAGCTAAGGTTGTTGACTAACACCTTAAATCGTTATTTATAAAACAGCCTGATACTATTATCGGGCTGTTACCCAACATTAATTAAATTAAAAAGACATTATCATGACGTATAAAGTAGCAGTATTACCAGGTGACGGGATTGGCTCTGAGATTGTTGAGCAAGCAGTACGTGTATTAAAAGCACTAGACTTAGGTTTAGAGTTCGAAGAAGCGCCAGTGGGCGGTGCAGCTTATGAGAGTGATGGTCATCCATTGCCTGAGCGCACTTTAGAGTTAGCTAAAAATGCTGATGCTATTTTATTTGGCGCGGTAGGTGACTGGAAGTATGATTCCTTAGAGCGTCACTTGCGACCTGAGCAAGCGATTCTTGGTTTACGTAAAGCACTTGGTTTATTTGCTAACTTACGTCCTGCGATCTTATACCCTGAGTTAGCTAACGCTTCATCATTAAAGCCAGAGATTGTTTCTGACTTAGATCTTCTGATCGTACGTGAGTTAACGGGTGATATTTATTTTGGTACTCCTCGTGGCGTGCGCAAAGCAGAAGATGGTCCATTCAAAGGCGAAGACGAGGGTTTTGATACCATGCGTTATGCCGAACCCGAGGTTCGTCGCATTGCTAAAATTGCTTTTGAAGCAGCTCAAAAACGTGGTGGTAAATTACTTAGCGTTGATAAGGCTAACGTTTTAGAAACTTCACAGTTCTGGCGCAATATTATGATTGATGAGAGTCGTAATTACCCAGACGTTGAGCTTAGCCATATGTACGTAGATAACGCAGCAATGCAGTTAGTACGTGCGCCTAAAGAATTAGACGTTGTGGTCACAGGTAACCTATTTGGTGATATCTTATCTGACGAAGCAGCGATGCTAACAGGTTCTATTGGTATGTTGCCGTCGGCTTCTTTAAACGAAAAAGGCCAAGGTCTATATGAGCCAAGCCATGGTTCAGCACCTGATATTGCCGGCAAAGATATTGCTAACCCAATAGCGCAAATCTTATCGGCAGCGATGATGTTACGTTATAGCTTCAATATGGAAGAGCCTGCTCAAAAAATTGAAGCAGCTGTTCGCAAAGTCTTATCTCAGGGCTATCGCACAGCAGATATTTACGAAGAGGGTACTCAGAAAGTTGGTACCAAAGCCATGGGTGATGCAGTTCTAGCAGCACTTGAGGCTTAATCGTTATATCTGATAGTCGCTCAATTTAATTAATGACAAATATCACTATCGTTTCTACTAATAGAGCGATAGTGATATTATTAATTATTAAGCAAATTATTTCTTAAGTGAGTAAATTTATGTCTAAAGCAGTTGGTCTCGTCGGTTGGCGAGGCATGGTGGGTTCGGTACTCATGCAGCGTATGCGCGATGAGGGTGATTTTAAATTAATCGAGCCAGTATTCTTTTCTACGAGCAACGCCGGTGGCGCTGCGCCAGAGTGGGCTGAGGGCGCTGGTCCTTTGCAAGATGCCTTTGATATTGAGGCCTTAAAGAAATTACCTATCATTGTGACTGCTCAGGGTGGCGATTACACTAACGAGGTTTATCCTAAACTACGTGGTGCCGGTTGGGATGGTATCTGGATCGATGCAGCCAGTGCCCTACGAATGAATGATAATGCCGTCATTGCGCTTGACCCAATTAACCGCGATCTTATCGATGCCTCTTTAGCCAAGGGTGTACGTGATTTCGTGGGTGGTAACTGTACTGTTAGCTGTATGCTAATGGGTGTTGGTGGTTTATTCAAACACGGTTTAGTTGAGTGGATGAGCAGCATGACTTACCAAGCCGCTTCAGGTGGTGGTGCTCAGCATATGCGTGAGCTACTAACACAGTTCGGTATTCTTGGTAACTCAGTTAAATCACTCTTAGATGATCCTGCATCAGCAATTTTAGATATCGATCGTCAGGTATTAGAAACTCAACGCGATCCTAATTTACCGCATAGCAATTTCGGTGTGCCCTTAGGTGGCAGCTTAATCCCTTGGATTGATACTCAACTAGATAATGGTCAATCACGCGAAGAGTGGAAGGCACAAGCCGAAACTAATAAAGTGTTAGGCAATACCGGCGCTGACATTGTACCTATCGACGGTTTATGCGTGCGCGTTGGCGCGATGCGTTCTCATAGCCAAGCATTGACTTTCAAATTGAAAAAAGATGTTCCTCTAGATGAGATTAACGACATCATTGATAGCAGTACTGAGTGGGCTAAATTCATCCCCAATGAGCGCGAGCAAACAATGCACGAGCTGACACCTGTAGCTGTAACTGGTACTCTTAATATCCCAGTAGGTCGTGTTCGTAAGTTAAATATGGGTCCTGAGTACATCAGTGCCTTTACGGTGGGTGACCAATTACTCTGGGGTGCTGCCGAGCCTTTACGCCGTATGTTGCGTATTGCCTTAGGTGAGATGTAATTAGTTACTTAAATAGTTTTAAAAGGGCGTTCTAACATGAGTTTACTGGAAGTGATTTCTGATCATATGGCAATTAGCCTAGTGTTATTGATCATTTTGCTTGTAGTAGCTGTTTATTTTGCTCTTAAAGTGTCTAGGTCTCCCAATGGGACTCCCGACCTAGACACCACACCAAGCGCTACCAATTCAACCGAGGGTAGCGTTTCTGCTTCTTCTACCAAGGTCGAATTAGATCAGAGCCCTGCAGCTAAGGCGTTTAGAGCTAAATTAAAAGATATCAATTTAGACTTGGACAAAGACTAATGGCCAAGCATCGTATCGCCTTAGGTATTTCTTATCAAGGTCAAGCCTATTCGGGTTGGCAAGTTCAAAGCAATCAAAGCACAATTCAAGAGGCAGTTGAAACGGCCTTGACTAAATTTATTACCGAACCCACCCAAGTGGTGAGTGCGGGTCGTACCGATACGGGCGTTCATGCCATTAATCAGGTGGTGCATCTAGATACTGATGCAACGCGTAGTGA
>JAAZGT010000061.1 GCA_012511095.1 Alcaligenaceae bacterium | reverse complement strand
GTTCAAGCATGGCTAATATCAGTTACTTTTTTCCTAAAGCTCAAAAGGGTGCAGCGCTTGGTTTAAACGCTGGTCTTGGAAATTTAGGCATTTCCATTATGCAGTTTTTAATTCCTGTGGTGGTGGGCTTTAGTTTATTCGGCGCGCTTGGCGGTGAGGGGCAGTTAATAGAGACTAATGGCCAAGTGCAGACGATATGGTTACAAAACGCAGGCTTTGTTTGGGCGCCTTTTATTGTTTTATCGGGTCTACTGGCTTGGTTTGGTATGAACGATCTAAGTCTGATGAAAGCGAGTTTTAAGGATCAATTAACTATTCTTAAAAGTAAACATAACTGGTATATGTGTTGGTTATACCTTGGTACCTTTGGTTCTTTCATTGGTTTCTCTGCCGCTTTCCCATTTTTACTTAGAAATCAATTTGCCGATCAAAATGCCTTACATTTAGCCTTTTTAGGTCCTTTGATTGGTGCCATTATGCGCCCTATTGGGGGTTGGGTTGCTGATAAATTAGGTGGAGCTCGTGTTACTCATTGGGTGTTTGTCAGCATGGTGCTCGTTGTTTGTGGTGTTATCGCTTCATTACCATCTGAGGGGACTAGTGGTAATTTCATGGGGTTTTTCATTTCTTTTATGGTGCTTTTTGCTTTAAGTGGGATTGGTAATGGTTCAACTTTTATGCAAATTCCAATTATTTTTTCTAAAGTACATGCTTATCGTGCGGAGGCTGGGTTGGTGTCGGCCGAAGAAGCAGAAAAAATTGCCGCTAAAGAGGGCGCAACCGTTGTAGGTTTTAGTGCTGCTATAGCAGCTTATGGGGGGTTCTTTATCCCTAAAAGCTACGGTCTCGCTTTAGAAAAGACAGGAAGCATTAGTGCTGCTTTTGTTGTTTTTATTATTTTCTACATTAGCTGCATCTTGTTAAACTACTATTACTACGCACGGAAAAACGCACGATATAAGGGTTAATTATGGAAAAAATACCTTTCACTGAATTGCCTTTAAAAAAGAAATTATCAACCAAGCTTTTTGTTGTAACGCTTATTTGGTGGTTCAGTGCGCTTTTGGCTCTTTTCTTTACTCTTTCGCTACTTTGGCAGCTTCAAGGGGCCGGGGCAGCAATTAATGATGCTGGTAGTTTACGGATGCGTACTTATCAGTTGGTTATTTTGAATCAATTTGAAGACAAGGCTGATGCTGTCAATGCTGCGGAGGAGTTTAGTGTCGTTTTAAATCGATTAGTTAAGGGTGACCCAAAGCGTCCTTTAATGTTGCCACAAGACAATCAAATAATTGAACAGGCTGAGTTATTACTGAGCCGGTGGAATGAGCAAGTCTTGCCGGAGCTGCTTATTAGTGATAAAGGAGCGTTTAATTACGATAAAGCCAATCTGTTTGTTAGCGATATTGATGTTTTAGTGCAAATGGTAGAAAAAAGTAATGCTGACACATTAAAGCGCCTCCATTTCTACCAGTATTTTTTAATAGTACTTGTAATTGCTGGCTCCTTAGTAATGCTTTATATTTTGTATCGTTTAATTATTCAGCCTTTACAACGCTTAAACTATGCTTTTCTACATGCTCAACAGGGGGATTTCTCTTATCAAGAGACTGACAACCGTGATGATAATGAGTTTGGTTTGTTAAGTATTGGCTATAACAAAATGGCAAAGCGCTTAGAAACGGTTTATCGAGGTTTAGAACAGTCGATTAAAGAAAAAACCGAAAATTTACAACAGCGAAATTCAGAGCTGGAATCGCTTTATAGCATCACGTCTTTTTTGCATGACCAACACGATATTAAAACGATTTGTCAGGGCTTTTTAGATCAAGTGGTACCAATCCTTAATGCGGATTCTGGAGCCATTCGCCTACATGACTATAATGACCAGAAAATGCAGCTGGTCGCTGAGGTTAATTTATCAAGTAAGTTAAGTAACTCGTTGATTTGCGAGCGTTTTGATAAGTGCTACTGTGGACAATTTGCACTTGCAGAGTCGGCGACAGAAGAGTTTGCTATTCAATCTCTTTTGCAAAGTGAGCCACCATGTGCCATCGATACTTATAAAACGATGAATATATTTCCTATCTATTACGATAAAGAGAAGAT
>JAAZGT010000007.1 GCA_012511095.1 Alcaligenaceae bacterium | reverse complement strand
TCTCTGCTTTAGTTGCTCAAGGCACGCCGCAAATTGGTATGCACGTGGTGACAGGCCTAAATGTTGGTTTAACGCCAGATGAGATTGTTGGTTGTATTATGCATTTAATTCCATATGTGGGCTTCCCACGTGCTTTAAATGCCTTAAGAGTAGCGCAAGAGGTATTTGCAGAGCAGGGTGTATCAGTTACACCTATCGAAGTTGAGTAATTTCGGTAGGACTTGGACAAAAGGCGATTATTGTGTTAGTATCCAATAGTCGCTTTTTTAGAGCGACACAAAGTCCTTAAAAGCTTTTATGTGATTTCTCGCAGTTGTAGCAAAAATGTTGCATAAAAGGATTAAAAACAACAAAAAACAACATTTTTTAAGTTTTCATCAAAAAGGACTTGCAAAGATTTTAAAATCGATGCATAATACTATTTTACTTAGTTCAGTTCCCCCATAGCTCAGTCGGTAGAGCGACGGACTGTTAATCCGCAGGTCACTGGTTCAAGTCCAGTTGGGGGAGCCACTAACTTTCTAAGTAAGTTGATATTAAGCCGCTAAAGATTATTGTCTTTGAGCGGTTTTTTTACGTCTGTACAAAATATCACCTGTACAAAATACGTCTTTTGCCTACCTATCAAAGCTTACTATAAAGCACTACTATGACGAAATTATGACGTGGTGCTATTTTCTTATGAGATGAATTTTTAGCTTTTGCTAATGATTTATCTATGTTAGCTCTGTGATTAAGTTATCACGAGTAGGTCTTTGGTCTTGAGTTTCGTTTATTTCTTTGTGTATCACCACTATTTCCCCATCGATGCTTTACAAAAAGGGTAGTAAAACTCCTCTTTAAGTCTTTAGTATTTGAGTCTTATAAAATTTGTTAAACTTAAGCCTAAGAAATAAACCTAAATAAACATTCTCAACAATGACAAAAAATAACGAATCTTTAACACTATCTTTTCCTGAAAATTACTTTAAAGATAAATACGGCCTTAGTCCGACCCATTCTGAGGTGGTTGCCGCAACTCCATACTTTGAGGGTGGTAAAGCCCTTGATATTGGTTGTGGCCGTGGTCGTAATACACTTTATTTAGCTCAGCATGGCTATGAGGTAGATGCCTTTGACCACAATCCCAATGCCTTACAGATTCTTAATCACATACTTGCCGAAGAGGGGATTGAGAGCATCCGAGCTTCTGTGAGAGATCTAAATCAAAATCCTAATTTTGAGGGTCAATACGATGTGGTGGTTTGCACCGTGGTGATGATGTTTTTAGAGCCAGAAACTGTTGATGTTTTGCTCAAGGAAATGCAAAAAGTGACTAAACCGGGTGGCATTAATATTATTGTGTCAGCCATGGATACTGAAAAATACCCGATGCAGCCAGATTTCCGTTTTGGTTTTAAAGAGGGGGAGTTACAACAGTACTATGAGGGTTGGGAGTTTTTAAAATATAACGAGAACCTTGGGAATTTACATCGTCGCGACCCACAAGGCAATATGATTGCTCTGCAATTTGCAACAATGATTGCCAAAAAACCTGCTTAATTTCCTTTAATCGTCATATTACAATGGCATACTCATTTTTTAACCTAATTGTGTGAGCTAATGACTCAATATAGTAAATTTCTTGTGGCTCTATTAACGGCCTTGCTTTTAATGGCTTGCGGCAAGGGTGAGGAAGACCCAGAGCATCGCTTTACCGTGGTACGTTTTAACTTCATTAATGCTTGTACCTTTTATGCAGGTAGCAAAAATGCGACTTATTGCGATTGCGCTTTTAATGAAATCCTTGAAGAGTTCGGTCGTGATGCGGTGATCCGTTTACTTGATGTGGGCGATGAGTCCGAGTTAAGCAATGCAGAGGATATTGCTACGCATAAATCCATGCGCGAGTTTATGGCGGCTACACCTGAGGGTGTTTGTAAGGAGTTTGTGAAAAAAGACGATCCAAAAAAGGCCGAGGAAAAACCTTTTTTCCGTAAACTAATTCCTGAAAAATAAATGCCATCCTGCAAAAATAATTACTTTACAATTTGACACATATTAAAGTGTATTTAGGGTCTAAGATTAAGTAACACATCAATTTTAAAATAATTGATGACACCTTAAACGAGTACTTAATAGGAGAGTAGCTTATGTCTAAAAAAGGCTTCTGTGACGATATCGAGGAGTTAACTGAAGACAATGACTTATACCGTAAGGTAATCTATACGGGTGAGCATACGCAGTTAGTGTTAATGGCTATCCAGCCAGGTGACGACATTGGCGAAGAGGTGCACGAGGGTCATGATCAGTTCTTCCGCTTCGAAGCGGGTAAAGGCAAGTTAATCATCGATGAAACCGAGTACGCCATCAAAGCTGATTTCGCAGCCATTGTCCCAGCTGGTGCCAAACACAACGTGATTAATACAGGTGACGAGCCATTAAAGCTATACACTCTATATAGCCCACCTGAGCACCGTGATGGTGTGGTGGTTGATGTCAAGGCCAATGAAACCGAAGAACACTTCGATGGCACTACGACAGAGTAGTTAAGTCACTCATCTATATAACCCCTGAGTTGCGATTTTAGCAGTTTAGGGGTTTTTATTTGCTGTATTAAATTTTAAGCACTGCTTATAAATAATGATCAAATAGCCTTCTCTCGGCTATAATCTATATTTCCAGCTAGGCCCTTATGGGCGCATTATCGACATGTCTATTAAATACATATTCGTTACCGGTGGTGTGGTATCTTCTTTAGGCAAGGGGATCGCCGCCGCATCATTAGGTGCTATTCTCGAATCACGTGGCCTTAAAGTCACGATGCTTAAACTAGATCCCTACATTAACGTTGACCCAGGCACCATGAGCCCATTGCAACATGGTGAGGTGTTTGTGACCGAAGACGGCGCAGAGACCGATCTTGACTTGGGTCACTATGAGCGCTTTGTTTCTGCCAAAATGCACAAACAAAACAACTTTACCACCGGTCAAATTTACGAGTCGGTATTACGTAAAGAGCGCCGCGGTGAGTATCTTGGCAAAACTGTTCAGGTCATCCCGCACATCACTAATGAAATTCAAGACTTCATCGTTCGTGGTAGCAAAAGAGCTTTTGACGGTGAGGCTGATATTGCCATTGTCGAAATCGGTGGTACTGTCGGTGATATTGAATCACTCCCATTCTTAGAGGCTGCACGCCAAATGAGTTTACGACTCGGTCGCAATGGCGCAGCTTTTGTGCACCTTACTTTGGTGCCATTTATTCCTTCAGCGGGCGAGCTTAAGACCAAGCCTACTCAGCATTCAGTACAAAAGATGCGCGAGATTGGTCTTTATCCAAATGCTTTATTATGTCGAGCAGATCGTCCTATTCCAGACGATGAGTGCGATAAAATTTCTTTATTCTCAAACGTGCCGCGCAATGCGGTAATCTCTGTTTGGGATGAAAGCAGTATTTACAAAATTCCATCAATGCTGCATAAGCAAAAACTCGATCAGATACTATTAGATGTGCTTGATATCGAAGCGCCACCAGCTGATCTTTCGAGTTGGGATGACTTGGTTTATGCTTTAGAAAATCCTAAGCACAAAGTGACCATTGGTATGGTCGGTAAATACATGGAGCTTACTGAGTCCTATAAGTCCCTAACCGAGGCCTTATTACACGCGGGTGTACAGACTGAGAGCAAGGTCGAGATTGAGTATATTGACGCCACTGATCTCGAAGAGGGTAAAACCGAGGTGCTTGAGCGTCTCGATGCGATCTTAGTGCCAGGTGGTTTTGGTAAGCGTGGTACCGAGGGTAAGATCAAAGCCATCCAATATGCTCGTGAAAACGGTATTCCATTTTTAGGTATTTGCTTAGGTATGCAATTAGCGACCATCGAATTTGCGCGTAATGTTGCAGGTTTTGGTGGTGCCAATAGTACAGAGGTTGATCCTTCTACTGCTCATCCAGTGGTTGCCTTGATGTCCGAATGGCAAGACCGTGAAGGTCAAATTGAAAAGCGTGACGACAAGAGCGATTTAGGTGGTACTATGCGTAAAGGCTTGCAAACATGTCCAGTTAAAGCGGGTACCTTGGCCGCCAGTATTTATGGCGAGCAGGTAAGCGAGCGTCATCGTCACCGCTACGAGGTTAATAGTGTGTATGCAGAGCCACTAGAAAAATCAGGTTTAGTCTTTAGTGCATTAACACCCGAAGACAATTTACCCGAGATCATTGAGATCGCTGACCATCCTTGGTTCTTAGGGGTGCAATTCCATCCGGAATTCACTTCAAAGCCTCGTACAGGTCACCCTTTATTCACTAGTTATATTAAAGCTGCTTTAGCAGCTAAGGAAGCTTAATGAATTTAGCAGGATATGAGGTAGGCTTAGATAAGCCATTCTTCTTAATTGCCGGCCCTTGTGTGATCGAGTCGCGTGCCATGATTATGGATATTGCGGCTGAGCTAAAAGAGATCACAGATGAGCTGCAAATTCCTTTTATTTTTAAAAGCTCGTTTGACAAAGCAAATCGCAGTTCCAGTGCATCATTCCGCGGTCTAGGTATGGCCGAGGGCTTAAATATTTTGGCCGATGTGCGTGAGCAATTCGGTGTGCCTGTGTTGACTGATGTACACGACGAAACCCAGGTGGCTGCGGTTGCTGAGGCGGTTGATGTGTTACAAACTCCCGCCTTTTTATGCCGTCAAACTGATTTTATTCGTGCCTGTGCTGCAACCTTAAAGCCTATAAATATTAAAAAGGGTCAGTTTTTGGCCCCGTTGGATATGCTACAGGTGGTTAATAAGGCGCGTGAAGCCGCGATTGAGGCAGGTGGTGATGGTAATAATCTGTTAGTGTGCGAGCGTGGTGCGAGCTTTGGTTATAACAACTTAGTCTCTGATATGCGTTCACTGGCTTTAATGCGTCAAACGGATTGTCCAGTGGTGTTTGATGCCACGCACTCGGTACAGTTACCGGGTGGGCAGGGCACATCCTCAGGTGGTCAGCGTGAGTTTGTTCCAGTATTAGCTAGGGCAGCTGTAGCGGTGGGTATTAGTGGTTTATTTATGGAAACTCACCCCGATCCAGCTAATGCATTATCTGATGGTCCTAATGCGGTGCCCCTAAGCAAAATGAAGGCCTTACTGCAAACACTAAAAGTATTAGATGAGACAGTGAAGTCTCAGCCCTTGCTTGAAAATGACTTTGGTCTTTGATTTTCTCTAGTTGATTAATTTCTAGAAAATACGATTTTTTTATTTTAAACAGGAAGATTTTTAATGAGTGCAATTGTAGATATTATGGGTCGCGAAATTTTAGACTCTCGCGGTAATCCGACGGTTGAGTGCGACGTTTTACTTGAATCTGGTGCGATGGGTCGTGCGGCTGTGCCGTCTGGCGCATCTACCGGTGCGCTTGAAGCACATGAGTTACGTGATGGTGATAAATCACGCTACTTAGGCAAGGGTGTGTTAAAAGCGGTTGAGTACATCAATACTGAAATCTCTGAGGTGCTTTTAGGTTTAGACGCACAAGAGCAGAGCTTTATTGACCGTACCTTAATCGATTTAGATGGTACTGAAAATAAATCACGTTTAGGTGCTAACGCAATTTTAGCGGTTAGTATGGCTGTGGCTAAAGCAGCTGCTGAGGAAGCTGGTTTATCCTTATACCGTTACTTTGGTGGTTCTGGCTTATTTAACATGCCTGTGCCAATGATGAACGTAATTAACGGTGGTGCTCATGCCAACAACAACCTAGACATGCAAGAGTTCATGATTCTGCCGGTGGGTGCTGATAGTTTCCGCGAAGCCTTACGCATGGGTACTGAGGTATTCCACGCCCTTAAGGACTTAATTGATGCTCAGGGTATGCCTACAGCCACTGGTGATGAGGGTGGTTTTGCCCCTAACGTTGAAAATCACGAAGCGGCGATTCAATTAATTCTTGAGGCCATCGACAAGGCTGGTTACGAAGCAGGTTCACAAATCGCTATTGGTTTAGACTGCGCGAGTTCTGAGTTTTACCGCGATGGTAAGTACCACTTAGCAGGTGAGGGCGGTGTTTCTCTAACACCAGAGGAGTTTGCTAACTTATTAGCGACTTGGTGCGATAAGTACCCAATTATCACCATTGAAGACGGTATGGCTGAAGACGACTGGGAAGGTTGGAAAATCCTTAGCGATAAACTAGGCGATAAGGTACAGTTAGTCGGTGACGATTTATTTGTAACTAATACTAAGATTCTTAAAAAGGGTATCCAACAAGGTGTGGGTAACTCTATCCTAATTAAGATCAACCAGATCGGTACCTTAACTGAGACCTTCGAGGCTATCGAAATGGCTAAGCGTGCTGGTTATACTGCCGTTATTTCTCACCGCTCAGGTGAAACTGAAGACGCCACCATTGCTGACTTAGCAGTTGGTACTAATGCGATGCAAATTAAAACAGGTTCTTTATGCCGTTCTGACCGTATGGCTAAATACAACCAGTTATTACGCATCGAAGAGGAATTAGGCGAAGTAGCTGTATATCCTGGTGTTGAGGCTTTTTATAATATCCGTAAATAATCCCTAGTGATTAATCGGTGTGTTGTAGCTTATGAGACTGCTTCTTTTGATTGTTGCTTTAGCTTGTATTGCCGTGCAGCTGCCCTTACGTTGGGGTAGCTCTGGTTACGCACAAGTTGATGTTTTAAAGGAGCAGTTAAGTAAGCAACTACAGCATAATAAAGCCTTAGAAGCTCGAAATAACGCCATGCAAGCCGAGATCGATGACTTGCGTGGCGGTACCGAGGCTCTCGAAGAGCGTGCTCGTACACAATTAAACTTATTGGCTGATGGTGAGTACCTAATTCAAGTGGTTGAAGAGAAAGCTTTAGATAATTAATACTTGCTATACTTATTTTTCATTGATTTCATTGAGTCTTTCCGTCAATTATCCTCTTAAAATTTCTCCATAATTTATTTCAATTAGATTAAATTTTTTCTTGACCTTAGTAAATGGTTATGATTATAATACGTAATGCAAATAGTTCTCATTTACATTATTAATACGGACAGCATATGATAAAAGTTTCTTCCTTATTCGCTACAGCAGTTTTAACCGTTGCTTCTTTTAATGCGAGCGCAGAAGAGGTCAATATTTACACCACGCGTGAGCCTGGTTTAATTCAACCTTTATTAGATGAATTTACCAAGGATACGGGTATTAAAGCCAATACGGTTTTTGTTAAAGACGGTTTAACTGAGCGTGTTAATTCTGAGGGTGTTAATTCACCAGCTGATGTGCTAATGACTGTGGATATTGGTCGTTTATTAGATATAGTCGATGCAGGTCTAACCCAAGAAATTAATTCCCCAACACTTGAAGAAAACGTTCCAGAGCAGTTTAAAGATCCAAATAAGCAATGGTATGCTTTATCCTTACGTGATCGCGTCGTTTACGTTTCGACTGATTTAGATCTAAAAGAAATGACCTATGAGGATTTAGCCGATCCTAAATACAAGGGCAAATTATGCTCACGTTCAGGCCAACACCCTTATAATACTAGTTTAATTGCAGCTAAAATCGCTCACGATGGCATTGAAGAGGCTGAAGCTTGGTTAAGAGGGGTCAAAAATAACCTAGCACGTAAAGCGGCTGGCGGTGATCGCGAAGGCGCACGTGATATTTTAGCGGGCATTTGTGATTTGGCCATTGGTAATGCTTATTATGTGGGTCGTATGAAAAACGCGGAGCCAGGCACGGATCAACACCAATGGGGTGAGGCGATTAATGTCATTCGTCCAACCTTTAAAAACTCTAAATCCCAAGGTACTCACGCTAACGTAACTGGTGTGGCGCTTGCAAAACATGCTCCTAACCAAGAAAACGCTTTAAAATTACTCGATTTCTTGATTTCTGAAAAAGGTCAATCGATGTACGCCATGAGTAATTATGAGTACCCAGTTCGAGCCGGTGTTGAGTTAGACCCAGTGGTTGCAAGCTTTGGCCCATTAGTAATTGATGATATTCATATCACTGATATTGCTAAGTATCGTAAAGAAGCTAGCGAATTAGCTGACAAAGTTGGCTATGACCAGTAAATTTTTAGTAAAATAGCGAGCTTGGAGAAAATTAAAAATACAAATGTTTAGTAATCAAGCGAAGCTACAAAAAGTTCAAGGCTGGAGTGTGAGTTCCAGCCTTGCTCTTGTTTTTGTGCTGATTGTTTTTTTGCCCATTGCGGCACTTGCAATGCACTCGATGAGTTCCGGTGTTGATCACTGGTCCAATCTGTTGCGTTATGTCTTACCGACAGCCACTAAAAATACCTTAATTCTGTTAGCGGGTGTTGCTATCGTGGTGTCCTTGATCGGTACCACCACCTCTTGGTTGGTCACCGCATTTCATTTTCCCACACGTAAGATACTAATTTGGGCTTTATTGTTGCCACTTAGCTTACCGGCCTACATTATGGCCTTTGCTTATGTGGATTTATTACACCCATTAGGGCCAATTCAAGGGTTTATTAGGGATTTATTGGGATATAGCTCACCGCGTGATTTTAGATTACCTGATGCGCGTTCGATGTGGGGTGGGGTATTGGTGATGAGTATGTCACTTTACCCTTATGTGTATTTTTCGACGCGTGCTATGTTCATTAATCAACCAGTTAATTTGATTGAAGCAGCACGAATTTTAGGCTGTAGTCCTCGACAAGCTTTTTTAAGAGTTATTTTACCTTTAGCTCGTCCGGCCATTGTGATAGGTGTGGTTTTGGCTTTATTAGAAACCCTTAACGATATTGGGGCTTCTGAGTTTTTAGGGATTCAAACTTTAACCACTTCCATTTTTAATACGTGGGGTGCTCGTTCTAATTTAGGTGGAGCGGCTCAAATTGCCTGTATTATGTTGGGCGTGGTGGTGTTATTAATTTATATTGAGCGCCACGCGCGCAGAAATCAGCGCTTTAGTAATACGCAACGCATGAGCACAGTTAAACCGCGTGAGCTCAAGGGGTGGAAAGGCATTGCAGCGATGGTGTATTGCTGGATTCCAATCACCTTAGGCTTTATTGCCCCAGTTTGGTATTTGGCTTGGGAGACGTATAAACGCTTTGCACAAGGTCAAATCATTTCCAATAATTTATGGCATAGCGCATGGAATACGGTTTATGTGTCTTTAGTAGCCACCATTGTGACGGTCTTAGTGGGTTTATTAATTGTTTGGGTGATGCGCGACCCACGATTTAAATTTAAAAAGCTTTATAGTCGTATCGGTAGTTTAGGTTACGCTATACCTGGTACAGTATTAGCAATTGGCTTATTGACCCCATATGCGTGGTTTGATACGGGATTTTCTAAGCTAATGACAGCATTATTTGGTTTGCCACCGCAGCTGTATATTATGGGCGGTATTGCGGGTTTGGTCATTGCCTATATGGTGCGATTTTTAGCCATGACCATTGGTTCTTTAGAGGCAGGTTATGAGCGTATTCCATTGCAGCTTGATACAGCCTCGCGCAGTTTAGGGCAAAGTTATGGCACGACATTTTTCCGTGTGCATTTACCCCTATTACGACCCGCTATTGGTACGGGGGCTTTGTTGGTATTTGTAGATACCATGAAAGAGTTATCAATCACATTATTATTGCGTCCAATGAATTTTGAGACGCTAGCGACTTGGCTTTATGCCGAAGCTGCGCGTGGCACCTATGAAGAGGGTGTGATTGCGGCATTATTAATTGTTGCCGTGGGTTTAATTCCTGTGATTATTTTGGCGCGCAGCCAAGATAAAATAAAGTATTAATTATGAGTTTATTGACATTAGAAAACGTCGATGTTGTTTATGGTAACGGTAAATTGGCGAATCGAGTCGTACATGATTTCAGTATGGACTTAGAGGCAGGCGAGGTGGTTTGCTTATTAGGTCCATCGGGCTGTGGTAAAACGACAGTCTTACGTGCTATTGCTGGATTTGAGCCAATTACAGCAGGGCGTATTTTATTAGATGATCAGGTTTTGTCTTTGCCTGGCAAAATGTTAGCACCCGAAGCGCGTCATATCGGTATGATGTTCCAAGACTATGCGCTTTTCCCACACCTGACAGTAGAGAAAAACGTGCGTTTCGGTTTGCATGATTGGGATAAAAACAAAGCGGCCAAACGTGTCGAAGAGATGTTAGAGCTTGTGGGTTTAGAGCAGTTTATAAAGCGTTATCCGCATGAGCTATCTGGTGGTCAGCAGCAACGCGTGGCCTTAGCGCGTGCCATTGCTCCACAGCCAAGATTATTGCTTTTAGACGAGGCCTTCTCTAACCTAGACGTTGATACACGTGAGCGTTTAGCGATGGAGGTGCGTGACATTCTTAAACAAAATAAGTTATCAGCAATTTTAGTCACGCATCACCAGTCAGAGGCTTTGGCCATGGGCGATCGTATTGCGTGGATGCATTGTGGCCGTCTAAGTCGTTGGACTGATAACCGTCAAAAACAAGCCACACTTGAAGATATTCAAAAGGTAGCTCAAGAGCATTTAAATAGTGAAGGCAAATACCCTGATTATTGCCCAATTGAGCTACAAAGCGCCTAATTAGTGTTTAGATAGCGGGCGGCTATTGCTCTAGCTCAGCTTCATAGAGCTTTTTAAGAGCATATAGACGCTCGCGCTTTAGAAATTCTGGGATGCTCAGCTCTGGACATCCCACTTCCATTGCATCGATTGCAAAAAACTCAAATAAATCGAGCATTAATTCCTTATGTTCTGGCCATAGCATGGCTAGGAGCTGGTCAGGACTATATAAATATAAGCCTAAACCACGCACTTCACTTCTTACAAAATCCCTTAAATTCCACGTAATAATAGAAATGTTGTGATCGGGTGCCTTTTGTTGCATGCTGAGACCACAGGCAATGACATGGTGATCTTTTTTATCGCTGTAGCGTAGGTTTTTTTCAAACTCGTGAACGACGCCCATATTAGCCGCTGGGAATTGTTGCTGCATAAAATTCCACTCACGCTCAGCAAATTCATCATTAACATCCCATATTTTCGGGATGTTGCGACGCCATTCTACCCCAATATACTCACCCCAAACAGGCGAAATACACTGGTGCTGCCCCATACGAATCAGTAATTTACGGACGGTATTAGAAATTAATACACAGGTATCTAGCACAACATAATGCGGTGTAGGAACGTGTTTGTACATAAAACTTGAAAAAATAAATTAAAACGCAATTTAATTAAATGAAGCTTGAGTGTAGCAAATTATTTTTCAATGAATAATAAACTACCACTTGAAATATAACAAATCCACCCTATGTATGAGGGTATGATAAGGAGTTGAGCCAAGCAGTTCTTACATGCTTATAAATAATACGGCGACTCCTGTTATTTATTTTTAAAGGTGTATCAACATATGAGATTTGATAAATTAACAACCAAGTTCCAACAAGCTTTGGGCGATGCTCAAAGTTTAGCTGTACACCACGATAATGCGTATATTGAGCCTGTGCATGTATTAATGGCTCTCATCTCCGATCCTGATAGCGGCGCCGGTAGTTTATTAGCGCGTGCTGGTGTGCAAGTTAATAGTCTACGCAATGCGCTAGACGCAGAGATTAGCCAGTTGCCTCAAGTGACTGGTAATACCAATCTACAAATTAGTCGTGATCTAAGTAACTTACTTAATCGCACTGATAAAGAGGCGCTTGACCGTGGCGATGAGTTTATTGCTAGTGAGCTATTCTTATTGGTGTTGGCTGACGATAAAGGAGCAGCAGGTCGCGCTTTAAAATCTGCAGGCATGAATAAACCCGCATTAGAAAAAGCCATTGAGGATGTACGTGGTGGCGAAAACATCACGGACCCTGATGGCGAGTCTAATCGTGAGGCACTAAAGAAATACACAATTGACTTAACTGAGCGCGCGCGTTTAGGTAAACTTGATCCTGTGATTGGTCGTGATGATGAAATTCGTCGCGTGATCCAAATTCTACAACGTCGTACCAAAAACAACCCCGTACTGATTGGTGAGCCAGGTGTGGGTAAAACCGCGATTGTTGAGGGTTTAGCACAACGTATTGTGAATCACGAGGTGCCTGAGAGCTTACGCGGTAAGCGCGTGTTGTCACTTGACCTAGCTGCATTATTAGCGGGTGCTAAGTTCCGTGGTGAATTCGAAGAGCGTTTAAAAGCAGTTCTTAAAGAGCTTTCACAAGACGATGGTCAAAACATTGTCTTTATTGATGAGTTACACACCATGGTAGGTGCCGGTAAAGCCGAGGGCGCGATGGATGCGGGCAATATGTTAAAACCTGCCTTAGCGCGCGGTGAGCTACATTGTGTAGGTGCGACCACCCTAGATGAATACCGTCAGTACATTGAAAAAGATGCTGCTTTAGAGCGTCGTTTCCAAAAAGTATTGGTGGGCGAACCTGATGTTGAGTCGACCATTGCGATTCTTCGTGGCCTCAAAGAGCGCTACGAGGTGCATCACGGCGTAGAGATTACTGACCCAGCTATTGTGGCTGCAGCGGAGCTATCGCACCGTTATATTACGGATCGCTTCTTACCCGATAAGGCCATTGACCTAATTGATGAGGCAGCAGCACGTATCCGTATGGAAATTGACTCTAAGCCTGAGGTCATGGATAAGCTTGACCGTCGCATTATTCAATTAAAGATTGAGCGTGAGGCGGTACGCAAAGAAGAGGACGATGCTTCATTACGTCACCTCAAAAACATCGAACTTGAGCTTGAGCAATTACAGCGTGAGTACAACGATTACGAGGAAATTTGGAAAGCTGAAAAAGCAGCGGTTCAAGGTGCTCAATCCATTAAAGAGGAAATCGAAAAAGCGCGTGCCGAAATGGCCGAATGCCAACGTAATGGTGAGTTCGAAAAACTAGCTGAGATCCAATACAGCTTATTACCTGATTTGGAGCGTCGCTTACAAGAAGCTGAAACCGAGACTTCTGATGAGGATGAAAAACCACGTTTGTTACGCACAGAGGTAGGCTCTGAGGAAATTGCTGAGGTAGTTTCACGCGCAACCGGCATTCCTGTGTCTAAGATGATGCAAGGCGAACGCGCTAAGCTTCTCAATATGGAAGAAAAGCTTGAACAGCGTGTGGTTGGTCAAGATGAGGCGGTTAGCCTAATCTCTAATGCCATTCGTCGTTCACGTTCGGGTTTAGCTGATCCAAATCGTCCTTATGGTTCCTTCTTATTCTTAGGTCCAACCGGTGTGGGTAAGACAGAATTAACTAAGAGTTTAGCTAATTTCTTATTTGATTCTGACGACCATATGATTCGAATCGATATGAGTGAGTTTATGGAGAAACACTCCGTGGCTCGTTTAATCGGTGCGCCTCCAGGTTATGTTGGTTACGAAGAGGGCGGTTATTTGACTGAGGCAGTACGTCGTAAGCCTTATAGTGTGATTCTACTTGATGAGGTAGAAAAAGCACACCCAGACGTATTTAACGTACTTCTACAAGTCTTAGACGATGGTCGCTTAACCGATGGTCAAGGTCGTACAGTCAGTTTTAGAAACACCGTGATTATTATGACCTCTAACTTGGGTTCGGAGCATATCCAACAAATGCAGAATGAGCCTTATGATGCGGTTAAGGCCGTAGTGTGGGAAGAGGTAAAACAATCTTTCCGCCCAGAGTTCTTAAACCGTATTGATGAGGTGGTGGTATTCCATGCCTTAGATGAGAAAAACATCGCTGCCATTGCGAAGATTCAAATTGATCGCTTAATTGAGCGTGTACAAGCAATGGAGATGGATTTAGAAATCACTGATGCTGCTTTAGCGGTATTAGCCAAGGCAGGTTTCGATCCGGTATTTGGTGCTCGACCACTTAAACGTGCGATTCAACAAAATGTTGAAAACCCATTATCTAAGCTTATCCTCGAGGGTAAGTTTGGTGAAAAGGATGTGATTAAGGTCGATGCTAAAGACGATGAGCTGATTTTTGATAAGGCATAAGTCGTTTTTATAGACTAAAAACAACCACTTTCTCAGGAAAACCCTTAATTTTAACAATTAAGGGTTTCTTTGTATTTAAAAAGGCTGTAGTTAATGTACACTGTAATTGACTTCTAGATTACTTTGACATCGATAGTCTTTCAATAGCCAAATCTTTTGCCTTCAGTCATATTATCGTAATATAAGTAAATTAGAATTCATCATTAGTTATTTAGTTTTACGAGAGTTTTTACATGTCAAAAGAAAACGGCGTTGTTAAGTGGTTTAACAATCAAAAAGGTTTTGGTTTCATCAAGCCATCGTCAGGTGGTCAGGATCTATTCGTTCACCACACTGATATTGAGTCTGATGGTTACCGCACACTAGAAGAAAATCAGGAAGTTAGCTTTGTAGTAGCTGATGGTCCTAAAGGTCCTCAGGCGAAAGAAGTAACACCTGCTAAGTAGTCATCTATATAAGTAATTATTAAAGCAATTTGATAATTACTTTAATATACTTATTCCAACACCTAGCTCGGGTTTATTTCCGAGCTAGGTGTTTTGCGTTTAAAGAGACATTATTTTTAAAGACACCTCTAGACAATGATAATGATAACTGTTATCATTTGAGTTTTATGTCATAAAGAGCCAGTTGTTTTAGGCAGCTGGGCTTAAATTAAAAGCGTGCTACAAGATCCTAACTATATTAATCCAGAGTCAACTTGGCAGGTCCGCCTTATTAGTGCCTTATGTGTAAGCGCATTAGTTGGTGGAGCTGTAGCATTGATGGACTATAGTTATAAGCAGCATGCACCACAGTCTAAAGGCGATGATTTACCGGTAGTAGAGGTGTCATTTTTTGCAGACGATTTACCTGCAAAGCCTTCCGCTGAGCAATCAAGTTCTACTGCTCCTATAGAGGAAATCACTGAAGCTGCTGAAACCGAGACGGTCCAAGAAGAGCCTAAAGAGCTTATCGAGGAGTCGGTAGCAGAGCCTGAAGTCGAACCCGAAGTTGAGACTGAGCCCGAAGCTGAAGTAGAGCCTGAGGTTGAACCCACACTGGATCCTGAGCCAGTAATCGAGCCCGAAGCAGAAGTCGTTGTAAAACCACAAGCTAAACCGCAGCCAAAACCAAAACCTAAGCTTGAATCTAAACCCAAACCAAAGCCTCAACCTAAGCCTAAACCTGAACCTAAACCACAGCCTAAGGTGACACCTAAACCGCAGCAATCCCAAAGCTTAGTTGCACCAAAACCCCAGCAATTACGATCCTTAACGGGTAGCGGTGGTCAAGGCCAGGGCACTTCTGCAGGACAAAGCAACGCACAAGTTGCACATAGCAATAGCAATGAGACTGTTAGTGTCTCTGCACTCAACTTTAAGCGTCAACCTAGGTTGCGTATAAGCAGTGGTTATGGTTACGCTCGTGGGCAAAATGTTGCTATTCGCGTGCGCGTCACAGTAGATGAAAGCGGTAGGCTGATGGATGTAAGAATACTTTCAGGCGGTAATGCGCAATTAAATAGGGATTTATTGCGTCAGTTACGCCAACAATTGTCATTTAACCCTCATCGAGTCAATGGTGTAGCCCGTAAAGCACGTGGCGATTTCACCATTAATATTCAGGTGCAATAAGAATATGAATCTATTTAAAACCATCTTAAATCAAATTTCCGAGCCAACAACAGCAGCAGCGACAGAAGCCACGGCTAAGCTCACTGAGCGCGTGGCTGAACAAGGCGGCGTAATGCAGTTTATTCAGCAAAGTGATGCAGTGGGTAAGACATTATTTGCTATTTTATGTTTAATGTCTTTGGTCACTTGGTATTTGATTTTTTCAAAAAGCATCGCAAACTACATACAAACGCAACGTAGTAAAAGGTTTTTAAAGCGTTTTTGGAATGCTAAATCGCTGGATGAGGTGGCGGTTGACTTAAAAAATCAGGGTTATGATAATCCCTTTGCGCGTTTGACCAATCAAGCTATCAAGGCGAGTAAGTATCACCATAAATACGGTGCTTCACGCTTATCGGATGTGGGTACGGGGGCGGAGTTTACGATTAGAAATATGCGTCGTGTCATCGATGAGGAAACTGCCCGTATGGAAAATGGTCTCACTGTAATGGCATCGATTGGCTCTACTTCACCCTTTATTGGTTTATTTGGTACGGTGTGGGGTGTTTATCATGCCTTAATTAATATTGGTATGTCTGATGGCGTTAATATTAATGAGGTGGCAGGGCCAGTAGGTGAGGCGTTGATTATGACGGGCTTAGGCTTAGCGGTGGCCATTCCAGCGGTATTGGCCTTAAATGCCTTTGTCCG
>JAAZGT010000335.1 GCA_012511095.1 Alcaligenaceae bacterium | reverse complement strand
GGCAGCTCAAAAAGACCTTTCAAAAATGCGCACTTTTATGCGTGAGCTAAAAAGCGCTGAGGTAATTTAAACCTTCACTGTAAGGGATACTCTGTATTAACCTCAGCTTTAAGCATATGTTAAATTCAGCATAGGTTATCGCGAACCCATCAACTATTCTCAAAAGGAAGATAATATGATTCGTTCAATTTCAAAGCGTTTTTCAGTTGCTGCGGGCGCTGCGGCTTTAGCCGTTGCTTTTGCTGCTCCAACCACAGCTTCTGCTCAACAAACCTTCGTTAGCATCGGTACAGGCGGTGTTACAGGCGTTTATTACGCAGCAGGTGGTGCGATTTGTCGCTTAGTTAATAAAGACCGAGCTGAGCATGGTGTGCGTTGTTCTGTAGAGTCTACAGGTGCTTCAGTATTTAACGTGAATACCATTCGTGCTGGTGAGTTAGAGTTAGGTTTTGCACAGTCTGATGTTGGTTACAACGCCTACGAGGGTGCTGGCCAATTCGAAGGCGATGCCTATAAAGATTTACGCTCTGTGTTTTCAATGCACCCTGAGCCTTTAACGTACTTAGTTCGCGGTGATGCCAATATTAAGTCATTTGATGATCTTAAGGGCAAGCGTTTTAATATTGGTAACCCTGGTTCGGGTACGCGTGCTTCACTCGAGGAGTACCTAAAAGAGGCGGGTTTAGATCTGAGCTTCTTTGGCTTAGCTTCTGAGTTACGTGCTGATGAGCATGGCACGGCACTTTGTGATGGCAAGATTGACGGTTTTGTGTATGGCGTAGGTCACCCTTCAGCAAATATTCAAGATCCAACGGCTACGTGTAATGCCAAGCTAATGCCTATGGAAGGTCCTATTGTTGACAAGATTGTTGATGAAAAGCCTTACTATGCCAAGGTAGAGATTCCTGGTGGCTTATATAATGGTAACCCTGACCCAACTCCTACTTACGGTGTGGTAGCTACGGTAGTTACTTCAGCCAAAGTGTCTGATGATGTTATTTATACCGTTGTTAAGACCGTATTTGAAAACTTCGATGAGTTAAAGCAGTTACACCCAGCCTTAGCTAACCTAAGCAAGGAAGAAATGGTTAAAAACGGCTTATCCGCACCCCTACACCCTGGTGCTGAAAAGTACTACAAAGAAGTTGGTTTAATCAAGTAATCTAAACTGTTTCTATTTAACTGGTCACTGCTTGGTTTTCGATAAAGTAAAACCGCAGTGGCCATTTTTTATTACACAATAATATTCTCCATAAGAGAGGTCCTAATATGACGCTAGATGATAAAAAGGCGCCAGAATTAGAACAAGATTTAAGCTCTAACCCAGGTGCTACAAAATCAACACAAGAGCTCTTAATTGATGAAGCTAAAGCGGCTGAGTTAGAGCAATTAGTTCATGAATCGGATCGAGGCGGGCGTAATGTCGGCGGTATTGCTGGAGCAGTATTGGCCTTAGGTGCGCTGTCTTGGACTTTTTTCCAGTTATGGTTTGCTTCGCCAATTCCATTTTCATTGGGCTTTGGTATCTTTAACGAATCTGAAGCACGCTCCATACACCTTGGTACAGCGATGTTTTTAGGCTTTTTAGCCTATCCAATGTTTAAAAAACAAAGTACTAAAGTACCTATATATGATTGGGTTTTAGCCCTATTAGCCGGTTTTTGTGGTGGCTATTTATTTATTTTCTACCAAGAATTAGCCTATCGCCCAGGTTTACCAACGCAATTAGACATTTGGGCTGGTGCGCTCGGTATTATTTTATTATTTGAGGTGACCCGTCGTTCCTTGGGTGCACCGATGGCTGTATTAGCCACAGTTTTTATACTTTATTGTCTCTTTGGCCCCTATATGCCAGAGGTCATTGCACACCGTGGTTACTCAGTGCAACGCTTAGTGACGCATATGTGGTCCGCTGAGGGTGCGTTTGGGGTTGCAACAGGGGTATCGGTATCTTATATTTTTATTTTCGTATTATTAGGTGCATTACTCGATCGTTGTGGTGGTGGTAATTACCTTGTACAAGTTTCTTTTGCCTTATTAGGTCACCTAAGAGGTGGTCCTGCTAAGGTAGCCGTTGTTTCTTCGTGTGTTAATGGTATTGTGTCCGCATCATCAGTGGCTAACGTAGTAACCGGTGGTATTTTCACCATTCCTTTAATGAAAAAAGCAGGTTATGGTGG
>JAAZGT010000060.1 GCA_012511095.1 Alcaligenaceae bacterium | reverse complement strand
TTCTTGGATTTAATTCAAGAGGGTAACATCGGTTTAATGAAGGCAGTTGATAAGTTCGAATACCGTCGTGGTTATAAGTTCTCAACCTATGCTACTTGGTGGATTCGCCAGGCCATTACTCGTTCTATTGCTGACCAAGCACGCACGATTCGTATTCCTGTTCACATGATCGAAACCATCAACAAGATGAATCGTATTACGCGTCAAATTCTTCAAGAAACGGGTGCTGAGCCAGATCCAGCAACTATTGCAGTTAAGATGGATATTACTGAGGACCGAGTACGTAAGATTCTGAAAATTGCCAAAGAACCGATTTCTATGGAAACGCCAATTGGTGATGATGACGATTCGCATTTAGGCGACTTTATTGAAGACACTTCTACGATGTCCCCAGAGGAAGCCTCTACCTACAAATCGATGCAAGAGGTCTTCGATGAGGTTCTTAACTCATTGACCGAACGCGAGGGTAAGGTACTCAGAATGCGCTTTGGTATTGGTCTAAGCTCAGACCAAACTCTCGAAGAGGTTGGTAAGCAGTTTGATGTAACGCGTGAACGTATTCGTCAGATTGAGGCTAAGGCTTTGCGTAAGTTACGTCACCCGAGCCGTGCTGATAAATTAAAGAGCTTCTTAGATAGTGATAGTTCTAACTAATTATTAGTTATTAATTAGAATTAAACTAATAAGTAGAAAGCCGAGTTTGAGCTAGCTCATAACTCGGCTTTTTTTACGTAATACGTATAAGTAGAGTGAAATATGACAAAAAATCATGATGTGGTAATGTCCATTCAGGGTGTAAGCAAGTCCTATGCCAATGGTTTTACCGCCTTAAAAGAGGTTAATCTTGATATTCATCGCGGTGAAATTTTGGCTTTATTAGGCCCTAATGGAGCAGGCAAAACAACCTTAATCGGTATTATCACTGGTTTAGTTAACGCTAGTAGCGGCACTGTCACGATGAATGGCTTGGATACTCTTAAGCACCAACGGCAGTTACGTCAAAAAATTGGTTTAGTGCCACAAGAATTGCTGACTGAGTCTTTCGAGACGGTGATTAATACAGTGAAATTTAGTCGAGGCTTATTTGGTCTACCTCCAAATCCTGAGTTTGTAGAAAAGTTGCTTAAGGACTTATCGCTTTGGGATAAGCGTAACGATCGTATTTTAAGCCTTTCAGGTGGTATGAAACGCCGTGTATTAATTGCTAAAGCCTTAGTCCATGAGCCTGAGGTGCTTTTCTTAGATGAGCCTACAGCAGGTGTTGATGTGGAACTAAGACACGATCTTTGGCGTATGGTGCGTCGTCTTTCTAAAGAAGAGGGCTTAACGGTTATTTTGACCACACACTATATTGAAGAAGCCGAAGATATGGCTGACCGTATTGCAGTGATTGACGCTGGGCAGATTATTTTAGTTGAAGAAAAGGAAAGCTTGTTACAGCAATTAGGCAAAAAGTCGCTGCATATTGTCTTAAAAGAGCCTTTGCTTGAATTGCCTAAGGTGCTTCAAGATTACCCAGTAGAGCTCATAGCTAATGGCAAGTGTTTGCTTTATAACTACCATAAAACAGGTGAGGCTGATGAGGAAGGTCATAGTTTGTCCGAATTGCTAGGTATGCTTACGGTCAAAGGCATTGAATTTCGAGACTTGTTGACGAAGAAAAGCAGTTTAGAGGAAATTTTTGTATCTCTATTAGAAAGCCAAGAAGACGAATCAAAAGAGCTTAAGGAGTAATTAATAATGAATTTTTTAGCGATTAAGGCCATTTATCGTTTTGAAATGGCCCGTGCATTGCGTACTTTTTGGCAAAGTATATTTTCACCAGTCATCAGTACTTCTTTGTATTTTGTGGTCTTTGGAGCGGCAATGGGCTCGCGCATCGGCAATATTTCCGATGTGAGCTATGGTGCTTTTATTGTGCCTGGTCTCTTAATGATGTCATTATTGGGTCAAAGTGTAAGTAATGCCGCATTTGGTATTTATATGCCACGCTGGAATGGCTCTATTTATGAGGTGTTATCAGCCCCTGTTAATGCCATCGAAATCATTGTTGGTTATGTCGGCGCGGCTGCAACTAAAAGTATTATTTTAGCGATTTTGATTTTAATAACAGCACGATTTTTTGTGAGTTATGAAATTCAGCATCCGATTTGGATGGTTGCTTTTTTACTTTTAACGGCCATTAGCTTTAGTATGTTTGGCTTTATTATTGGTTTATGGGCAGATAACTTCGAAAAGCTTCAGGTCATTCCATTAATGGTATTAACGCCATTAACTTTCTTAGGTGGTGCTTTTTATTCCATTGAGATGCTACCCGGTATCTGGAAACATATTGCTATGTTAAACCCAGTGGTTTATCTAATTAGTGGTTTCCGTTGGAGCTTCTATGGTGTGTCAGATGTGAGCCATTTATTAAGCTTAGGAATTATTTTGTCCGTGCTCGTTGTATGTGTGTTGGTAATTGCGCTTATCTTCAAAACGGGGTATCGATTGAGACCTTAGAGCTTAATAGTAGATAGGAGAGGAAAGGGTTTTATTATTCTGCTGCCTCTCCATTTAACTATAGGTTAGACAATTCAAAACTGATTTTTCATTTCAATATATTCAAAAGGCTGGATTTTAAAAATCCAGCCTTTTGAAATTTAAGAATAGTATTCTATTAGAAATTAAGTTTATTTAATTTCTTCTTCTTTACGCAGGTGAGGGAATAGCAATACGTCGCGAATGCTTGGGCTATCGCTTAATAACATCATTAAGCGGTCGATACCAATACCACAACCGCCAGTAGGCGCCATACCATATTCTAAGGCACGGATATAGTCCGCATCGTAGAACATCGCTTCCTCATCACCAGCGTCTTTAGCTTCAACTTGAGCTAAGAAGCGATCCGCTTGATCTTCAGGGTCATTTAACTCCGAGAAACCGTTAGCGATTTCACGACCAGTGATAAATAGCTCAAAACGCTCTGTAATCTCAGGGTCATGATCTGAAGCACGTGACAATGGAGACACCTCAGCCGGGTAGTCAATAATAAAGGTTGGGTTCCATAATTTGCTTTCAGTTGTTTCTTCGAACAGCGCTAATTGCAATGCACCTAAACCCGCACGACCTAATACTGGACCATCTACCTCATCAGCGCCTAAAAACTTTCTTAACTCGGAGCGTACAAACTCAATATCTTGTAACTGCTCTTCGTTGTATTCTGGAACATGTTTTAAGATAGCTTGAGTAATAGTTAAGCGCTCGAAAGGTTTAGAAAAATCTAACTCCTGACCTTGGTATTCTAATACTTGTGTACCTAAAGTACGTTGAGCGATTTCACGTATTACGTATTCGGTAAACTCCATCACCCAGTGATAATCACGGTAAGCTGCGTAAAACTCCATCATGGTGAATTCTGGATTGTGACGTGGGCTTACACCCTCGTTACGGAAGTTTCTATTGACCTCAAATACACGATCAAAACCACCCACAATTAAACGCTTAAGATATAGCTCAGGCGCGATGCGCAAGTACATATCCATGTCTAAGGCGTTGTGGTGCGTAATAAACGGCTTAGCAGCAGCGCCCCCAGGGATAGGTTGTAGCATAGGTGTTTCAACTTCCATGAAGTCATGCTCAGTCATGATCTGACGTAAAGCAGTCATTGCCTTACTGCGAATTTTGAAAGTCTTGCGCGTGTCCTCATTCATAATGAGGTCAACATAGCGTTGACGATAACGCATTTCCTGGTCAGAAAGACCGTGGAATTTATCCGGAAGAGGGCGTAATGATTTAGAGATTAGGCGTAGTGAGGTAGCATGCACCGATAACTCACCACGATTAGTTTTGAATACGCGACCCTCGACAGCTAGGATATCGCCGATATCCATGTGTTTGAATTCCTCGTAAGTTTCCTCGCCAATGCCTTTTTTATCTAAGTAGATCTGAATACGCCCGGTGCTGTCTTGTAAGGTAGCGAAACTGGCTCTACCCATGACACGCTTTAACATCATGCGGCCAGCAATTTTTGCTGGGTTTTCTTGTGGGTCGAGAGCTTCTTTATCCAATTCACCGTATTGAGCGTGTAAATCCGCTGCAAAGTGTTTAGGCACAAAGTCATTAGGATAGGCTTGGCCTTTGTCGCGGATTTGCTTTAATTTATTACGACGTTCGGCAATTAAATGGTTCTCATCAACGACTACGTCTTCAGCCTGTTGAGCTGCAACGTTATGTTCTTGTTCTGACATAATTAAATTCCTTGTTTTAGGCTGGCTTCAATAAAGATGTCTAAATCGCCATCCAGCACTCTTTGTGTATTTGATACTTCAACCCCAGTACGTAAGTCTTTGATGCGACTTTGATCCAGTACGTAGGAGCGGATTTGGTTACCCCAGCCTACATCGCTTTTAGCATCTTCGACAGCTTGTAATTCGCTTTGACGTTTACGCATTTCGTGCTCATAAAGCTTTGAGCGTAACATCGACATGGCTTCAGCACGGTTACGGTGCTGCGAACGGTCGTTTTGACATTGGACCACAATGCCAGTTGGGTTGTGCGTAATGCGTACTGCAGAGTCGGTACGGTTAACGTGCTGACCACCTGCACCACTAGCGCGGTAGGTATCGATACGTAAATCAGCAGGATTGATTTCTACCTCAATGGAGTCATCAATTTCTGGATAAACATAAATACTGGCAAAAGAGGTGTGTCGACCTTGTGCCGAATCAAATGGACTCTTGCGTACTAAACGGTGTACACCCGATTCGGTTCTTAAAAAACCGTAAGCGTATTCGCCCTCAATTTTAAGAGTGGCGGATTTAATACCGGCTACATCACCGTCAGACTCCTCAAGCACATCAGCTTTGAAACCTTTGTCTTCGCAATATCTTAGGTATTGACGTAACAGCATAGAGGCCCAGTCTTGTGC
>JAAZGT010000059.1 GCA_012511095.1 Alcaligenaceae bacterium | reverse complement strand
TGCTGATGCTCATCCATGCCAAGTAGTATGTTTTGCATTTTCTGTTGACCCGGTAATTCAAGTGCTACTTGGTACATCGTTTGAGTAAGCTCTGCCGCTTGCTCAAGTGATAGCTGAGAGCGCTCCTTCTTGAGTGCAGTTTCCAACGTTTTATAAATACAGTATGCCGTAAATACAATACTGATATGAGCTCGTATTCTACTTTCTAGACGGTGGTAAATGGGTCAAATCCGGAGGTCAGTCTTCGACATCCTAAAGGCTTTTTCGATATGCCACAGTTGCCCATAATGGGCAAGCAACTCAGCTTCGCTCAAAGACGTATTTGTGATGTACCCTTTAGCCCATCCAAGTACCATCTTGCTCATACTTTTGCATATCGATTTCAATGTGTACATCACCTAGCAACTTTAGGTACTTGTTATAGCCTCGGTTGTTTAGGCTTTGCTTGGTAAGTTGACCAGAGCTAACGCGCTGTTTGAGACGTTCTAAACCTTTTCGACGATTCTCCGAATCACGATGGTCCCGTTTGGCACTGTAGTGAACAACGAGTCGTTGCTGAGCTTTGGTAAAACTTCTTAAGTCCCCATCTTCCCATACGTGCTCAAGAATCTGGTTTTTTAGTTTCGTTGTTTCTGTTTTTAATCGAGCACCTAAAATATATTGATAACCCATCCGTTCGAGTTCTTCGATATTCTTAGCCGATAGCAGTCCGCTATCGGCAACCACGACAGGTCGACCGATATTAAACTTCGTTCGCATGGCTTCCAAGAAGGGAATTAAGGTATGTCCTTCATAGGTTTTTCCTTCAAAGATGTCATAAGCAATGGGATAGCCATTTGCACCGACGAGTAAACCTAAATAAATCTGCGGATGTTTATGCTTACCAACTTTAGAGAAGCCCGTACGGCGTAAGTCATCTTCGTCTTCTGCCTCGAAGTGCAAGGTGGTCATGTCATAAAACACGGCCTGGATAACACCACCGTGTAGACGTTGTGTATGTTGAAATGTGATTTGCTCGATGAGGTCTTTGTGTTGACTCTGTAAACGATCCAAGAAGCGATATACTGCATCTATTTTGAAGTCAACGCCAAGGTAGCGTCTTAAGTAATCAACGGTTTTAAGCTTACTTAAAGGAAAGGCTAAATGTGCAATTACTAAGTGGCGAAACAGCTCATCTTTAATCTGACTAAAACCAATCAAGTCGTAAATGCTGCCAAATATAAGCTCTGGTCCGATGGTTTGAATATGGCTATTGTTCAGCATCGAGATGCTATCAATCAATTGCTGTTCTTCCTCAGAGGCCAGTAACGACGGCTGACATAACAACTCATCCATCACTTCTTGTGCTTTTAGTTTTAAGGCTTCTATTTCAGGACGCTCGGTGGCGCAACCGATGGATTTAACCACTTTATAGGCGCCACTTTCCTTGCTAACTAATTGAATACTAACGGATCCTGACTTATTTTTCTTCTCTCGAATAAACACGGCTAACACCTCGGGACACCCTAAGACACCATCGATTTTAGCTTAAGTCATTGATTTAAAAGAATATGGTTCGGGTGTCCCGAAAAAAACGCTGAAGACAGGAAACTCTGTGTGTGATTCAGGACTATTTTTCTTCCTCGACAAAAAAACCAAATCACAACGACAATTCATCGGCAGAGCCACTCAGCAAACACCAAATTTGCTCTTGTGTTCTACTTTTAGCATCATTTAGCCAACACATCAAAATAATCCTGCTGTTTAGCCTCTCAGATAACAAAGATCTAACCTAACCAATCATACAAGTTAATAAATCTCCGGCACTATCATTTCATCTGGCGTTGGTAAACGCTTATAATCAGGGTTGCGTACGCGTTTAGGCAACTCGATAGACTCATGCTCAATCTCTTCATGAGGGATTTGTGAGAGCAGATGAGCAATACAATTTAAGCGCGCTTTCTTTTTATCATTACCCTCAACTACCCACCAGGGTGCTTCAGGAATATGTGAGCGCTGCATCATCACTTCTTTAGCCTTGGTATAGTCTTCCCAAAGGCGACGTGACTCTAAGTCCATGGGTGATAATTTCCATTGTTTTAAAGGATCGTGTAAGCGCATTAGGAAACGGCGTTGTTGTTCTTTATCGGAAATTGAGAACCAGTATTTAATTAAAATAATGCCACTACGTACGAGCATCTTTTCAAACTCGGTCACGTCACGGAAAAAAGCTTCATATTCATCGTCAGTACAGAAATTCATGACGCGCTCAACTCCTGCGCGGTTATACCAACTGCGATCAAATAAAACAATTTCACCTCCAGCGGGTAAGTGACTCACATAGCGTTGGAAATACCATTGTGTGCGTTCACGATCGTTGGGTGCTGGTAGTGCAGCCACACGGCAAACACGAGGGTTTAGACGCTGAGTAATGCGTTTAATGGCACCACCCTTACCAGCGGCATCACGTCCTTCAAAAAGCACCACAACCTTGAGCTTTTTCTCGACTACCCAGTCTTGTAATTTAACGAGTTCGCCTTGTAAACGCAGTAATTCGCGGAAATAAAGGCGTCGATCCATCTCATCAGGGCCGGTTTTATAACCTGCGCCTGTGATTATGGCATCAAAACGTTCGTCATCAAGCTCCAGCTCCAGCTCTTCATCAAGGCTGTCCATAATTTCAGCGTAAAGACGACGTGCATTATCTGATAAATCTTGACTCATAATAAAACCTGTAGTGTTAGTGATATGGATGTATAAATATCTAGCTCATCCTACTACTTTATAATGTAAATACGATGACGATCATTTCAAATCGATAGTTTTTTAAAAATAATCGTCTCCACACAAAATGTAGAGACGAATTATTTGCTTAGTAATAAGCGAGTGCTTAACTATAAATAGCACTGCCTTGTTTTACAAACTCAATCGACTTTTCTTGCATGCCTTCTTGAGCTTTTGCATAATCACGGACTTCTTGAGTGATCTTCATGGAGCAGAATTTCGGACCACACATTGAGCAGAAGTGAGCAATTTTTGCCCCCTCAGCAGGCAAGGTTTGATCATGATATTCTTCGGCACGCTCGGGATCTAAACCTAAGCGGAATTGGTCACGCCAACGGAACTCAAAGCGCGCTTTAGAAAGTGCGTTATCGCGTAATTGTGCACCAGGCCAACCTTTGGCTAAATCTGCCGCATGAGCCGCGATTTTGTAGGTAATAATACCGGTACGTACATCCTCTTTATCAGGTAAACCTAAATGCTCTTTAGGAGTGACATAACACAGCATCGCCGTGCCATACCATGCAATATTGGTGGCACCAATACCTGAGGTGATGTGGTCATAACCAGGGGCAATATCAGTAACTAGTGGGCCTAAGGTGTAAAAAGGCGCTTCATAACAATGCTTTAACTCCTCGGTTACGTTTGCCTTAATGCGTTGCATTGGCACATGACCAGGTCCCTCAATCATCACTTGAACATCGTGTTTCCACGCTTTATTAGTCAGCTCACCTAGGGTATAAAGTTCGCTAAACTGCGCCTCATCGTTAGCGTCTGCAATACTACCTGGACGTAAACCATCACCCAAGCTAAAGGACACATCATAAGCCTTCATGATTTCGCAGATTTCATCAAAGTGCGTATATAAGAAGTTTTCTTGGTGATGAGCTAAACACCATTTGGCCATAATCGAACCGCCACGCGAGACAATACCTGTTACGCGATCCGCAGTCAGTGGCACATAGCGTAATAACACGCCCGCATGGATGGTAAAGTAATCTACCCCTTGCTCTGCCTGCTCAATCAAGGTGTCACGGAATAAATCCCACGTTAGATCCTCAGCAATACCACCTACTTTTTCAAGAGCTTGGTAAATAGGCACGGTACCGATGGGCACTGGTGCGTTACGAATAATCCACTCACGGGTTTCGTGAATATGTTCACCAGTTGATAGATCCATAATGGTGTCGGCTCCCCAACGTAGCGACCAAACCATTTTCTCAACCTCCTCAGTTAAGGAAGAGGTTACTGCCGAGTTACCTAGGTTACCGTTAATTTTCACGCGGAAGTTACGGCCAATAATCATTGGTTCAAGTTCAGGGTGATTAATATTAGCGGGGATAATGGCACGGCCTGCTGCAATTTCTTGACGCACAAACTCAGGTGTAATGTCTTCTGGGCGTTTAGGGATATTAGCGCCATAGTCATGGCCAGCATGTTGTCTCAGAAGCTTGCTATAGGCAGGATCTGACATCAGCTTGTCGAGCATCATTTGCTCACGTAAGGCGACGAATTCCATCTCTGGCGTAATAATGCCTTGACGAGCGTAGTGCATTTGTGTTACGTTATGACCTTGCTTAGCGCGACGTGGCTCAGTAATAACTTTAAAACGAAGATGAGCTGTTTTTGGATCGTTTAAGCGTTCTCTAGAAAATTGACTGCTTAAGCCTGATAGCTTTTCAGTATCTCCTCTTTCCTCAATCCAAGCTTCGCGCAAATTTGATAATCCCTCTTTAAGATCGATTGTTTGAGTACTATCGCCATAAGGGCCTGAGGTATCGTACACTGGAATAGCAGGGTTAGCTTCTTCGCCATCAGAGGTGATGGTCGGATCTTGTTGAATCATACGTAGCGGTACACGAATATCATCGCGGCTGCCTTGGATATAGTGTTTTGCTGAGTTTGGGTATGCGAATTGTAAACTGATGTCTTCGCTAAGCTGGGTAAGAGCGTGTTTACTATTAAGTGATGCGTGCTTATTCAATTAAAGCCTCCATAAACAGGTTAAATAGGAACAGAGGCTTGGTATTGTTAGGCGCAAATGGTTATCGATTAAAAGCGATAAATAAGATGGCTTAGGACAAACTCCCCACGCTGGTACTAACCAGATCGGGTCCAAAGGGACTCTCTCAGCCGCAGATAAATGCAGCACCCCTGTTCGAAGGCTTATTAAAACACGTTTAAACTAAAAATAAAACCGAGCTTAATGTTTTAAGGGAAAATACGGATTTCTATTATTGTGATTAGAAATTACATTAACTCCTGCAAAGCTAGGTACAGCCTAGTGTCCTCGGATAATAAGCTCATAAATATCACAATAAATTGAGCTATGTATATGGCAAATGACTTGAAAACTTTAGCGAAGTTGTCACTTTCGCGAAGTTGTCACTTTC
>JAAZGT010000334.1 GCA_012511095.1 Alcaligenaceae bacterium | reverse complement strand
TACGACAGAGTGTTCTTGCAAGTTATGGCCTTCACCACCGATGTATGAAATAACTTCATAACCGTTAGTTAGACGAACCTTAGCAACTTTACGCATTGCTGAGTTCGGCTTTTTAGGTGTGGTTGTATACACACGAGTGCACACACCACGTCGCTGCGGGCAGTTTTCAAGCGCCGGGCTCTTACTTGTCGCGCGACTAAACTCTCGTGGCTTACGCACGAGCTGGCTTATGGTAGGCATGAGCTACAATCCTTAAAAAGTAATTTAATTTATTAGAAATGGCAATTTTACGTACAGCCTTTATTGTACGCTTACGTAGAGATTGAGCAGTGGACGTAAGAACCACCAATAAAGCTCAAAAACCTAAGCAAATGGCTATTTTTCAATAGGGAATTACAAAATCAAACTCACCTCTTACTTTTATGTAAGAAAAAAGTGCTTTTAGATAAATTGAGATTGGAAATAATCCAAATTTAAGACAAAAGACAAGAATCTGACTTTTTCACTGCTTAGCACGCCAGAATAACATTTTTCAGTAAAAAAATCAACAACAAAAGGCTCGATTGAGCCTTTTGTTAGATAAATGATACGTTTAAGTGTTTGATTTAGCGGGTAATCACAACACCGTCGGTTTCTTTAAGAACGGCATAGGCGTGGTCAATAACTGGTTTATCAACCATTTCGCCATCAAGCTGGAATACTGCACTACCAAACTTTTGAGCAGCATCAACAATACGCTGGGCCCACTCTAGATCCGTTGGCTTAGGCATGAAGACTTCATGTACAACCTCTAACTGCGTAGGGTGAATACATAAACTACCACCAAAACCCATACCCTTAGAAAACTCTAAACGCTTTTTAAAACCATCTAAGTCATTAAAGTTTGGGTACACCGTATCGAGTGGTGCATTTAATTTAGCAGCACGACTATGTAAAATAATCTGCGAGCGAACATGGTTAAGTAAACGCATCGCCCCTTCGGCCTCGCGATCAATACCAAGATTAAAAGCTAAATCTAACTCACCAAAGCTTAAGCGCGTAACCCCATCAACCGCACAGATTTCCTTTAAGTTAGTCACACCAGCGGCGCTTTCGATTAAAGGAATGACTGGCACACCTAAGCGCTCAACCGGAATGACATCCCTAGCACTTTCGGCCTTTGGTAAGACAACGCCTAAAATATGCTTATCAATGCGACCAGCAAAGGCTAAATCATCAATAAACCAAGGTGAGCGCGCGTCATTAATACGTAGGAAGAAACGACGGCTAGGATTATCATAGGCCCATCGCTCTAATTGTTGCCTAGCACTGAACTTTACATCAGCTTCGACCGCGTCCTCGAGGTCGACAATTACAATACTGGCATCAGTTGCTAATGCCTTTGGAATTCTATCCAAACTTGCTGCTGGCACGAAGAGCGCCGAACGAATATAAAAGTTTTTCTTAGCCATAGTAGCCTCCTTTTACTCAAAGTCTAAAGCAATTTTACCTAATAAGGCAATAAGGATTTACGCCAAATGGCTAATTTAAATTGTTCCACGCGTAGC
>JAAZGT010000333.1 GCA_012511095.1 Alcaligenaceae bacterium | reverse complement strand
TGGATTTTTCATTTACTCCAGTACTGGATTTAGACTATGGCAGCAGCGAAGTCATTGGTAACCGAGCCTTTCACCACGCCCCAGAGGTAGTAGCCAAGCTTTCAGAGGCCCTAATCGATGGCCTGGCCGAAGCAGGTATGGCTTCATGTGGTAAGCATTTCCCAGGTCATGGCTATGTTGAGGCAGATTCTCACGTGGCGATCCCAGTCGATACGCGCGATTTCGACGAGATTTGGGAGCAAGACATTAAGCCTTATCTGAGCTTAGGTCATATAAAATTACCATCCTTAATGCCAGCTCATGTGATTTATGAAAAAGTAGATTCTATGCCCGCAGGTTTTTCCAAATTCTGGGTACAAAAGATATTACGTGAGCGTATGAATTATCAGGGCATGGTGTTTTCTGATGATTTAACAATGGAGGGGGCATCAGTGGTTGGCGGTATTTTAGAAAGGGCCAATGCGGCCTTTAATGCCGGTTGCGATATGGTGCTGGTTTGTAATCGTCCAGATTTAGCAGATGAGTTGTTATCTAAATTAAATTATGAGCCAACGCCCGAAAATACTCAGCGTCTACGTAATTTAGTGCCCAAAGCGCCTTTTATGAATTGGCAACAATTACATAACGAGCCACGTTATGTTCAAGCACGACAAATAATGGATAAAGTAGTCACCGAGGCTTGTTAATTAAGGCTCTAAGAGTTTTTAGTATGAGTGCAGAGTCATCGTCTTTTGATATTCAAGGCTTTTTAAAAGACCTACCTAATCTTCCGGGTGTGTATCGACATATTTCGGCAGATGGGGAGGTCTTGTACGTAGGTAAGGCTAAAGATTTAAAAAAACGCGTATCGCAATATTTCCAAAAAAATCTACAAAGCCCTCGTATAGCGCATATGGTGGCTCGTGTAGCAAGTGTAGATATTACGATTACTAACTCTGAGGCTGAGGCCTTAATTTTAGAAATTAACTTAATTAAACGGCTCCAACCTAAATACAATATTTTATTCCGTGATGATAAATCCTATCCCTATTTGATGTTTACGGATCACGAAGCACCACGCATGGTGTATTACCGTGGTTCAAGTAATAGGGAGGGGCATTTATTCGGGCCCTACCCAAATGCTTGGGCGGTTAAAGACACGATGCAACTGTTGCAAAAGGTTTTCCGTCTGCGCACTTGTGAGGATAGTGTTTATTCCAATCGTTCAAGACCTTGTTTGCTCTATCAAATTCAGCGTTGTTCGGCACCCTGTGTCGATCTAATTAGCAAAGAAGAGTATCAGGCCGATGTGGATCATGCGATCAGGGTATTGCAGGGTGATTCTAATAAGGTGTTAAAAACCTTAGAAGGCAAAATGCTTGAGGCTTCAAATAATTTAGAGTTTGAAAGAGCAGCTATGTTTAGGGACCAAATGAAGGCCCTAGCGATACTAATGCAAGAGCAAGCGATGGAGTCCATTGATCAGCAAGATGTGGATATTATTGCGGTGGAGCAGTTTGAGGGTAGTTATTGTGTCAACTTAGCCATGGTTAGGGCAGGCCGCCACTTAGGTGATAAGCCGATTTTTCCTACCCATGTTAATGGTGATGCGCCAGAGGAAATTCTGGCTGCTTTTATTGCTAGCCATTACTCGGAGCATCAATTACCACCTACCTTAGTTTGTACACATGGTCTTAATGATCCTGAGCTCTTATTGCTTTTAAAACAAGAGGGTAAAGCACGTACGCAGGTGATTACTCGCCCTAGTGGGGTGCGTAAAAATTGGCTAGAGCAAGCGCAACGTAATGCGCAAATCGCGCTACAAAGACGATCTGCCGAAGCAGGCCAAATGCAAGAGCGTACCCAAGCATTAGCAGAGCTATTAGCCCTAGACTTAGACCCTGAGGCCTTGGCTGAATTACGCATTGAGTGTTTTGATATTAGTCATAGTCACGGTGAAGCTACACAAGCTTCCTGTGTGGTTTATCAAAATCATGATATGCAGTCATCACTCTATCGACGTTATAACATTGCCGGCATTACAGGAGGCGATGATTACGCCGCGATGCGTCAAGTGTTGCAGCGTCGTTATGCTCGTGGTTATGAATCTGATTCTTTGCCTGATTTAGTTTTAATTGACGGCGGAAAAGGCCAAGTCGAGGTGGCGCGTCAAGTCTTTACTGATTTGGGATTAGATATTTCTATGATTGTGGGAGTAGCCAAAGGCGAGGGGCGTAAGGTGGGCTTAGAAACTCTTATTTTTGCTGATGGACGACCTCCAGTAGAATTGGGCTTAGCATCAAAGGCCTTGTTATTAATTGCACAAATCCGCGATGAGGCGCATCGTTTTGCTATTACGGGCATGCGTAGCCGACGCGCTAAAGCACGAAACGTTTCGCGTCTAGAGGAGATCGAGGGCGTGGGTCCTAAGCGCCGCCAGCGCTTATTGGCTCGTTTTGGTGGCTTTAATGGTGTGGTCAATGCGACAGTAGATGACCTGGCTTCAGTTGACGGAATTTCTCAACAGATGGCGCAACGCATTTATGATGCTTTGCGTTAGCTCTTTTTGGCGTGTATTGATTGTGACGGTGGTAATATAGCTAGCTATGAAATCTATGAACTTACCCATTCTTCTTACG
>JAAZGT010000006.1 GCA_012511095.1 Alcaligenaceae bacterium | reverse complement strand
GTCGGCCCAGAGGCGCCTTTAGCTGCGGGTGTGGTTGATGTGTTTCGCGAGGCGGGTTTGGCCATTTTTGGCCCAACCCAAGAAGCTGCCCAATTAGAAAGCTCCAAGGATTTTGCCAAAGCCTTCATGGTTCGTCACAATATCCCGACCGCAGCTTATGCTAGCTTTAGCGAAGCTGAGCCAGCGCACGCTTATGTCGATCAACAAGGCGCACCCATCGTTATTAAAGCCGATGGTCTAGCTGCTGGTAAGGGTGTGGTTGTTGCTATGACGCTCGAAGAGGCTCACCAAGCGATTGACGATATGCTCGGTGGTCAATTCGGTGAAGCCGGTGCCCTAGTCGTCATTGAGGAGTTCTTACAAGGCGAAGAAGCCAGCTTTATCGTCATGTGTGATGGTAAAACCATCTTACCTCTCGCTTCTAGCCAAGACCATAAGCGTCAATTAGATGGGGACCGTGGTCCAAACACTGGTGGTATGGGTGCTTATTCCCCTGCTCCTATTGTTAATGACATTATTCACGATCGTATTTTACGTGAAGCGGTTATCCCTACCATTGAGGGCATGCAAGCCGACGGTATCGAATACACTGGCTTTTTATATGCTGGTGTGATGATCGGTGAGGGTGATGACGCCACGCGTCCAATTAAGGTACTTGAGTTTAACTGTCGTTTAGGTGATCCTGAAACTCAGCCTATCTTAATGCGTGTAAAAAATGACTTTGTGACTTTATTCGAAGCCGCTACCCAAGGCCAATTAGATCAAGTTGAAATTGACTGGGACCCTCGTAGCGCCATTGGTGTGGTACTCGCATCACATAACTACCCTGCTGAACCACGCACTGGCGATGTGATCACTGGTCTACCCGAAGATGACAACGAGGTGATGGTATTCCACGCTGGTACTAAGCAGATTGATGGCGATATCGTCACTTCTGGCGGTCGCGTACTATGTGTTACAGCATTAGGCGAGAGCATCGAAGAGGCTCGTGAAAAAGCCTACAACGCTATTGAAAACATCAAATTTGATGGTATGCAATTCCGTAAAGATATCGCATGGCGAGCGATTAAATGATTAATCGCCCTAAGATAGGTTTATTAGGCGGAAGCTTTAATCCTATCCACAAAGCGCATATTGATTTAGCTCTCAGTGCTTTGGAGCAATTGCCTTTAAAGCACGTGGAGCTACTGCCAGCTGGTCAACCTTGGCAAAAAGATAGTTTATCCGTTAGTGCCGAGCATCGGCTAGCGATGCTTAAGATTGCTGCCGAGGGGCATCCAAAGATTCTTTTCAACACCATTGAAATTGATAGAGATGGCCCCACCTATACGATTGATACGGTTAGGCAATTAAGCGACGATAATGATTATTATTGGCTCATGGGCACCGATCAACTACAAAACTTCACCACTTGGCATGGTTGGCAAGAAATCATGCAAAAGCTGACACTTGTAGTCGCAAAACGTCCTAACTACGCAGCGGATATACCACAAAAGATGGTAGCAGCACAGTTACCAGGCAAAGAAATTATTCAAATCACCTTTGATGAAGTAGATATCTCTTCCACCGAAGTGCGCCAACGCTTAGCAAATGATCAAGACGTTAGTGCTTATCTACACCCTGAGGTGATACGATATATAAAAAAGCATAATCTATACCAATAATTAAAATTAAGGACACTATTTACATATGCAATTAACCAAAATGCAACGCTTAGTGATTGACGCACTAGAAGATGCAAAAGCTCAAGATATTAAGGTATTTGATACCACCAAATTAACTGGTTTATTTGATCGCGTCATCATCGCTAGCGGTACCTCAAATCGTCAAACTCGCTCTTTAGCACGCAGTGTATATGACGCTGTACGCGAAAAAAAGATCGAGGTACTTTCACTCGAGGGTGAAGACACAGGCGAATGGGTTGTCATCGACTTAGGTGATATTGTGGTGCATTGTATGCAACCAGCAATTCGTCAATACTACAACCTTGAAGCAATTTGGGGTGAAAAACCAGTTCGCGTCAAGTTACTACCTCAATCTCAATTAGTACCAACAGTTAATCAGGGCTTTGACCCAATGCAACCCTCTGAAGACTAATGAAAATCACCATCATTGCGGTCGGTCATCGCATGCCCGATTGGGTCACTATTGCTTGGGATGATTATGCCAAGCGATTACCCAATGACTGCGCCATAGAACTAAAAGAAATTAAAGCGGAGCCCCGCACAACGGGCAAGACCACTGCACAAATGATGGCCGCTGAGGCCAAACGTATACAAGCTGCTATTCCCCCTCACAATACAGTTATTGTGTTAGATGAAAGGGGTAGAGACCTAAGCACTAAAAAACTCTCCACCATGCTTGACGACTGGATGGCTAATCAGCAAGATGTCACCCTAATCATTGGTGGACCCGATGGAATCGATGAAAACTTTAAAAATAGCATCTCTCAAAAAATTCGCTTATCCTCTCTCACTCTACCTCACCCCATGGTCCGTATTTTATTAGTTGAGCAAATTTATCGAGCGTGGTCTATTCTAAATAATCACCCCTATCATAGGGAATAAAAACAATGACCATAAAACTACCTTTTATTTATTTAGCGTCGGCAAGCCCTAGACGGCACGATCTGTTAAAGCAAATAGGTGCACAACACGAAATCCTAAGAGTACCCGAACCCGAAGGCGCTGAGGATGAGCCTATTCTTCCAGGTGAAACACCGCAAGACTATGTGATACGCACCGCGCGAGAAAAAGCTCAACGCGCTTTAAATTATCTACAACAACAATCTACAGGCTTCGCTTCTCATCCCATTCTAGCCGCTGATACCTGCGTTATGCTTGATGGTTTAGTGGTCGACAAAGCTCATAACGATG
>JAAZGT010000058.1 GCA_012511095.1 Alcaligenaceae bacterium | reverse complement strand
GAAATTTGCCCCACCATCGCTTTGATTAAGGTCGACTTGCCCGCGCCATTAGGGCCCACAATGGCAGTAAAAGAACCCTTTTTAAAACTACCACTGATGTTTTTTAATATGGTTTTTTTGCCCCATGCAAGTGTCACATTATTAAGGCGCAAGACATCACTGCTCATAAGACCCTATAAGCTTAAAATAAATTTATGAAAAAACAAAAGACTTTTTTGAAGCTATAAAGCGCGTTGCTTTATAGTCAAAAACTTAAAAGAACTGGGTGATATTCCATCCCATGGCGATAAAAACCACCACCCATAAAAAGGCTAATAAAGAAAATACCGCTGCGGTGCGCTTAAAGGCCGACATAGACAAGCATGAACGGCAACGGCAGCCGATCTCATGGACTTGTTGGGCGGTAAAAACTCTTTCCGAAGGGTTCATATCAACTCTTAAAAATTGGAATAATATAATGCTATTATACGTGGAACATCTTTGTTTTGTTATGTTATAACATAATCAATTATTGATCAATCTTAACTTTAATATCACGCTTATAAATATATGGTTCAGACCAAACCTGTGCTCCCTCTTGAAGATTTTATTAAGCAAGCCGAAGCGATTTGTCAGTCGCGTGGTACGCGCATGACCCCTATTCGCAAACAAGTGCTTGCGATTATTGCGGCCGATGACCGCTGCATGAAGGCCTATGAGATCCTTGATGCCATGCTTCAAGACTTTCCTAACTCCAAGCCAGCCACGGTTTATCGTGCCCTTGAATTCCTAGAAACAGAGGGCTTTATCCATCGTCTTGACGCTCTCAATGGCTGGACTGCCTGTAATGACATTGATCTTCACGGCCACGATCATAATTTATTAATTGTTTGTACCCAATGTGGTTTAGTTGCCGAAGTGGATGCGCCCGATCTCAGTCATAAATTACAAGCACTAATTACACAAAGTGGCTTTATTCAAAAAAGTGCGCAAACAGAAATTCGAGCTTCTTGTAAAAAATGCGAGTTAATTAACGATTAATTAGTTAAGTCCTTTTAAGTGTCTGTTTTTTAGTCAATTTCTTTACCGTATTAACCCTAGGATTTTGATATAAAGGGTTCTAATGCCACTTAAATAGGGCTTTTTTATCTTTAATGCTCTTATTTTGTTTGCTATATCTGCAAAGCTATGATGTAATCTTTTATTGATTTTTATACTTAAGAAGTTTTTCTATGGCAGTTACCGCAGCACAAGCAGATCGTATGGTTCCAGTAACCATTCTTACCGGCTTTTTAGGCGCAGGTAAAACGACGTTGCTTAAGCGTATTTTGACTGAGTTTCATGGTCAACGCATTGCCGTTATCGAAAATGAATTCGGTCCTGAAAGTATTGACAACGAGCTATTAGTTCAAGAAAGCGATGAGCAAATCATCGAGCTTAATAATGGCTGTATTTGTTGTACCGTGCGTGGCGATTTGTTACGCACTTTAACTGATTTACGACATAAACGCGAACAAGGCGAAATCACTTTTGATCGTGTGATCATTGAAACGACCGGTATGGCCAATCCTGGTCCTGTATGTCAGACCTTCTTTATGGATGACTTGGTCGCCGAGTACTACCGCTTAGATAGCGTCATAACTATTGTCGATGCCAAGCATGGCATGGAGATCTTAGATCGCCAAACCGAGGCTCAAGCCCAAGTCGGATTTGCAGATCGCATTTTAATTTCCAAAAAAGACCTTGTATCCGACGACGAATACGAGGCTTTACGTCGTCGCCTTTTAAAAATGAACCCGCGTGTAGCGATTGATCCGGTTCATTTTGGCGATGCAGACCTTAACGAATTACTAGATTTGAAGGGTTTTAATCTAGACACCGCTCTAGAGATCGATCCAGATTTTCTTAAAGAAGAAGAGTCGCACGCTCACCATCATCACGATCATGACCATGATTGCGATGAGCATTGTGAACATGAGCACCATCATCAGCATAACGATGAAATTGGCGCCTTTGTATTTAATTCTGATAAACCTTTTGATCCATATAAATTGGATGATTTTTTAGGGGGTTTAGTACAGTTTTACGGTCCAGATATGTACCGCTACAAAGGCATTTTATATATTAAAGGTGTCCGTCAGCGCATGTTACTCCAAGGAGTTCATATGCTATTGGGAACTGAGCCAGGCAAAGCTTGGGGCAAAGAAAAACCGTATAACAAACTTGTTTTTATCGGCAAAAAACTACCAAAAGATGTATTTCTTGCGGGCCTCAAGAATTGTTTGACAAAATAAACTATGATTGACTATTAGCTGGGAGATTAGCGTAATGGCCAAAGCAACTAAAAAAACACTTGAAACCATCGAAGAACAAGCAGCCGCTTTAACAGAGGAGCAGTTATTGGCAATGCCTGAAGATGATTATATGAATGATCTTCAGCTGGCATTTTTCAAAAAACGCCTAAGAGACTTGGAGACGGAAATTCTCGACAATGCCAACGCGACCACTGATAATCTGCGTGAAACTCAGTTCGTACCAGATCCAGCTGACCGCGCTACTATCGAGGAAGAGCATGCCTTAGAGCTACGTACCCGCGACCGCGAACGTAAGCTCCTAAAAAAAGTTCAGCAATCACTCGCTTCTATTGATGAGGGCGACTATGGTTGGTGCGAAGAAACTGGTGAGGCTATCGGCCTACCACGTTTATTAGCACGTCCTACCGCTAATTTATCGCTAGAAGCCCAAGAGCGTCGCGAAAAACGTCAAAAGCAGTTCGGCGATTAATTAGTTGAATTGCATATCGTTATTACAATCGTTTTAAGTTAAGACGATAGGTATTTGGGTGCCCGTATCCTTTAAGTGATGCGGGCATTTTTATTGTTATTTACAAATCAACGACGAGTTAGCTCTTGAAAACACGCCTAACAGCACCATATATCGAGCAACCCTTTTATTATCAAAGCAGAAAGATTTTATGGAACAATTTCACGCTACTACTATTATTTGTGTTCGCCGCGGCGATGAAGTCGCTATTGGTGGCGACGGTCAAGTTACCCTAGGCAATATTGTAATGAAGGGTTCAGCCCGCAAAATTCGCAAATTACATAATGACACGGTACTGGCTGGTTTTGCCGGCGCTACCGCTGACGCTTTTACCCTAATTGAGCGTTTTGAAGCCAAACTAGTTAAGCACTCAGGTCATTTAATGCGTGCTGCTGTTGAGCTAACACGCGACTGGCGTACTGATCGTATGTTACGTCGTCTAGAGGCGATGTTAATCGTCGCCGACAAAGACCATACCTTGGTTTTAACTGGTAACGGTGATGTACTAGAGCCTGAGCATAGCTTAGCTGCTATTGGTTCGGGTGGCGCTTATGCTCAATCAGCTGGACTCGCCCTATTACACAACACAGATTTATCTCCTGCCGAAATCGTTAAGAAATCCCTAGAAATCGCAGGCGATTTATGTATTTACACCAACCAAAATCACGTGGTTGAAACTCTTTAATTTAAAAACGAACTAGCTACAATGAAGACAAACTTAATTGAAAGTGTGATGACACCCCAAGAAATTGTCTCTGAATTAGACAAAAACATTGTGGGCCAAAAAGATGCTAAACGCTCAGTAGCGGTTGCCCTAAGAAACCGTTGGCGCCGTCAACAAGTTGCTGAGCCTTTACGCAATGAAATCGCACCAAAAAACATTTTAATGATTGGCCCAACCGGTGTGGGTAAAACAGAAATCGCACGCCGTCTAGCTAAACTAGCTAATGCTCCTTTTATTAAGGTAGAAGCCACTAAGTTTACCGAGGTGGGCTATGTGGGTCGTGACGTCGAAACTATTATTCGCGACTTAGTCGATATGTCGGTTAAGCAAACGCGCGAACAAGAGATGCAACGCGTTCGCACTCAAGCAGAAGAAGCTGCTGAAGAGCGTATTTTAGACGCTATTATCCCCCCTGCTTACGATGCTCAAAATCAACCCATCCGCGAAGAGGGCGCAGCTCGTGCCAACTTCCGTAAGCGTTTACGTGAAGGCAAAATTGATGATATGGAAATCGAGATTGCCGTGGCCAATACCGCCCAATCACTCGATATCATGGGCCCTCCGGGCATGGAAGAGATGACCGAGCAATTACGCAGTATGTTTGCTGGCTTACAACGCGACAATACCAAACCTAAAAAAATGACCGTAAGTAATGCCTTTAAGCTACTCATTGAAGAGGAAGCAGCAAAGCGCGTTAATGAGGAAGAAATCCGTAACGCTGCTATTTTAAATGCAGAGCAAAACGGCATTGTTTTCTTAGATGAAATTGATAAGATTGCCGCGCGTCAAGAAAGCCAAGGTGCTGACGTATCGCGTCAAGGTGTACAACGTGACCTGCTACCTTTAGTTGAGGGAACCACTGTTAACACCAAATACGGCATCATTAAGACCGATCACATTCTCTTTGTGGCCTCAGGTGCATTCCACCTATCGCGCCCTTCGGATTTAATTCCAGAATTACAAGGTCGTTTCCCAATTCGAGTAGAGTTAGAATCACTTAGTACTGATGATTTTGTAGAAATTTTATCATCTACTGATGCCTCATTAACTAAACAGTACACGGCTCTTTTAGCGACTGAGGGTGTTGAATTAAACTTTACCGAAAACGGTATTAGACGTATAGCTGAAATTGCTTATGAGGTTAACGAAACAACCGAAAATATTGG
>JAAZGT010000057.1 GCA_012511095.1 Alcaligenaceae bacterium | reverse complement strand
TCGCCAAGATGCCAACTTAACAAAGGGGGGCGGTGGTCCACAATATGCTCATACGCCTAGTCAGCAGAACATCTTAACTCCCCTTCCTCCAAGACCTCAGCACACAGTCACGCCCACAACTCGGAGCATCGAGGTTGAGCCACAGCCACAAACACCTATCAGTATTGCTGAATCTACTGCTCTAGAAAGGCCTGTCGCTCCTACACCTGCACCAAGTACGCAGCCTAAGGCACCAGAGCAACGGGTTACCAGAGCACCTGCTCCTACACCCACGCCTGCCCCTGCGCCCAGACAGCCTAAGCCAAGTATTAGCGAGGACCCCATTGGTACATTAATTGCCCAAAATGAGCGTCGCGCTGCGCCTGCAACAAGCGCACCAAAACCGGCTCCAAAGGCTACGACTAAAGACAATGTTGATCACGTAGGCGCTTTAATTCAAACGATACCCGCTAATGGGACAACTGCCGCTACCGTAACGCCTAACAAAGTGGCGCCTGCTGTGGCAGCAATGCCAGAGAAAACCGTTGCCTTAGGCCCTGCGCCAACAGCACAAAACCCTTTTTACTTACAAACTGGGGCATATAAAACTGAAAATGAGGCCGATGCGGTACGCGCACAACTACTATTAATGGGGCACAATAACGCGAGCATTCAAAAGGCTCTAGTTAATAAACAAACCGTCTACCACGTACGTGTAGGCCCTTACAACTCGAGCGCCTCATTGCAAGCAGCACAAAAAAGCCTAGAAGCTGTCAAACTTAAGTTTAGTCCAGTACACTAAGCTAATGACTCTACAGCTGGAACTAATCCGCTCAGTACGAGTCACTATGCATACGCAAACAACAAATCTTGCTTTAACAATAGTTAGGGTTTAATAAATTATTATGAAATTAGCTAATAAGTTTTTAACAACGGCCTTATTAAGCGCAGCTTTTGCGGCACCAGTTGCAGTGGCCCAACAAAGCACAGCTTATGTAACTTTTCAACAACCGTTTGCTTCAAGCACTCCTGACAAGGTTGAGGTGTTAGAGTTCTTCTCATACACTTGTGGCCATTGTGCTGCCATTGCCCCTATGATCAGTCAATGGGAACAAGAGCTACCCGAGGGCGCAGTGATGCTTCATGTACCGGTTGCTTTCAATGCTTCAATGCAACCGACTCAAAGGTTTTACTATGCAATTGAGGCTTTAGGTCGTTTAGATTTGCATCAAAAGTTATTTGATGCGATTCACAAAGAGCGTCAACGCCTCTTTACTGATGAAGCCCTAATTGATTGGGCGGCTAAGCAAGGCGTAGAAAAGGATCAAATCGCATCTGCTATGAGCTCTTTTGGTGTTACCTCTAAAGCAAATAACGCCCGTAAACTCACTGATAGCTACGCAGTTGAAGGCACACCATCAATTGCTGTGGGTGGTCGCTACCTGACCTCGCCATCAATGACTGGTACTTATGAAAGTAGCATTCAACAAGCTCAAAAGTTACTTGATCAAGTTTTAGCTGAGCAAAAATAATTTCCTATCTTAAGGATCAATAAAGGCGCTACATTATTTGCGTAAATGTAGCGCCTTTATTATGTCTTCAACGTTTTTTCTAACACAATTTAAGTGTGCTCATAGTCATCAAAGACTGTTTATTGTTTTTCCAAAAACTTGTGTACCGCTTCTAGGTGCTCTGCTTCGTTATGACACATACCTTGGAATGCCGCACATATCTCAAGAAAATCTTTTAACTCAGTACGTTGTGCCATTTTCATTAGGCGCTTGGTCAGACGAACGGCTTTAGGCGGTTGATTCGCAAAACGCGTGGCTATTTCATTTACGCGCGACATGAGTTCATCATGTGGCACCACCTCGAGTAAAATTCCTAGCTTTTTGGCTTCCTCTGCATCGATCACTCGACCAGAAAAGGTCAATTCGAAAGCGGCTTGATAACCAATTAAACGCTGCATCAACCAAGCGCCACCATCTCCTGGAATAATACCCAGATTTAAAAAGGTTTCTCCAAACTTCGCTTTTTCTGATGCAATACGTAGATCGGCCATATTACACAAGTCAAAACCAGCACCAATGGCCGGACCATTGATAGCTGCGATGACTGGAACTTCGACCTGCTCCATGGCTAAGGGGATACGTTGAATGCCACGACGGTAACGCGTGGCTACCTCAGCCACATCACCAGCAAAATCACCGCCACGTTCGGCCATATCCTTGATGTTACCGCCTGCTGAAAAGCTAGAACCTGCGCCTGTGATGATCAGCACGGAAACATGATCGGCCTGATTGACCCATTCGCAAGTAGTGACAATATCCTCAATGAGCCCAGTTCCTGTTAAGGCATTGCGGACATCATGACGATTTAAGGTCAACGTAGCGATGCGATCCTTAACCTCAAGGGTGGCATCGTTTAAATTTGGAGTAGCAAGTGTATTCACAGTAAAATTCCTTTTTATGAATGCTTAAACGCCATAGGCATTATCATAAGCTTGTTTTAGATCTGCAATTAAATCATCTGCGCTTTCTAGGCCCACGTGTAAACGTACCACTTGGCTCTCACCATTGCGAATGGCCTTTGAGGTATAGGAGTGATTATGCAAATACTCTGGACGCACCCACTGCACTAGACTCTCAAAACCACCCCAAGAGTAACCGATGTAGAAGATTTCTAAGGCATTAACAAAGGCCCTTGCCTGCTCAAGACTACCTTTTAACTCCACTGATAATAAGCCATTTGACCCCTTACAATCACGCTGCCATAAATCATGGTACTTATCGCCATGATAGGCGGGGTGGTAAATTGCTTGGGTTGCCTCTAAGCCCGCTAAGAAATCGCAGACCTTAAGGGCACTTTCAGCATGTTGCTGCATACGAATCGGCAGAGTACGTACGCCACGAATCGCTAACCAAGCGTCATCAGCACTGACGGAGTAACCCAAGGCATATTGGTTTTTATCAATGCGATTGCCTAGCTCCTCGCCCCTAACCACTACGGCACCCAGCATTAAATCCGAATGACCTCCTACGTATTTTGTACCAGCAATGACTGACACATCAGCACCTAAGTCTAAGGGCGTATAAATTAGACCACTGCCCCACGTGTTATCTACCACAAAAATCAGGTCATGCTTTTTTGCAATATCAGCTAAGGCGCGGAAATCGAGCATTTCTAATAGCAAAGAACCCGGCGATTCGGCATACAATATCTTAGTCTTAGGGGTAATAGCCGCCTCTATAGCCTCGTAGTCATGCCCACTAACATAAGTGGTGCTGATGCCCATGCGCTGCAGAATTGTCTGATCGAGAGTGCGCACAGGGCCGTAAACGTTATCTGTACTCACCATATGATCACCCTGGCTCAGCAAAGATAACAGAGCCATACTGATGGCACCCACACCAGAAGATGCTAAAAAGCAGCGATCGCCATTTTCTAGCTCTGTAAACACGCACTCTAAATCAGCATGTGTTTGTAGGCCCATGCGACCATAGCTCATTACACGTTCACCCTGAGCACGTCTAGATTCAGTTTGCTCTAACTGCTCCAAACTATGGAAACGCACAGTACTTGTACGTATAGAGGGGGTAGCAACAGGGGTACCTCCGTGCTCCTCATTGCAAGGCATGGTGCCTAGGTGTTGAAGACGAGTGACGATACTACTAGGTTTTTTCATGAGACTATTAACTCCAAAAGATTCTGACGCCATTACGCTAAGCTACAACGACATATAATTATGTGTGATCTAAAAAGCAATCGCAGGAATATCTGTTTATTCTATACGTTTGAAGATTTTTAACCAACACAACACATTATTATGAGCTTTACATCAGCCCTGTCATTTTTCTTTGCCGCCGCCTTACTAGCACTTTTGCCCGGACCAGATAATCTTTATGTGATGGCGCAATCCTTACGTCAGGGTTGGCGCATCGGCTTTATGTTGATTTTAGGTTTATGCTCTGGTTTGGTAGTACATACAGGCATTGTTGCTCTTGGCGCCACTGAGCTAATTTATCGTTATCATTTTATTTATTTGCTCATCAATATTTTTGGTGCTTGTTACTTGTTTTATTTGTCGTATTTGCTGTTTGGCGCGGGCACAGTAACCCAAACCCAAGCTAGTAAAGACATGCTCAAACCTCGTCAGGCTTATCTACGCGGGGTGATTATGAATCTAAGTAACCCCAAAGTGATCTTGTTTTTCTTATCATTTACCCAGCCATTTATTCAGGTGGAACGAGGCAATATTACTTGGCAATACGTACAACTGGCCATCTTAATGATCGCTGCCACCATGCTAGTTTTTGGAGCTATTAGTGTATTTGCGGACTCCTTAAGCCCATGGTTAAGGAAATCCGCTCACGCTCAAAAGATGTTTAATCGAATCAGCGCGAGCATTTTATTTATCTTAGCGGCTTTCGTACTAATTAAGCTTTTGATATCGTAAAACACCTAAGTCGTCTTTTTGACGACTTAATTTGCCATCAAAATACAAGGCTTGTAAATGCGCTAAAGCCTCACCCATAGCAAAAGTCAGCTGATGCAAGTCTAATTTACGTTTAAACATTTTTGGCACCACCTCAGCAGCACAAGTAGGCTCTGCACATAAGTCCATCACCTCTTGTAAGCGCTCTTCATGATGTGCTAATTGCTGTGCTACACGCTCTTTAATTCCTACAAATGGTCTACCATGTGAAGGTAAAACAAGCGTATCATCAGGCAACTCTAAAAATTTAACCACCGAGTTAAGGTAAAGTGGCAATGGATTAGCATCAGGCTCATAATCAAAGACACTGACATTCGTCGAAATACGTGGTAATAACATATCGCCCGAAATTAACAGTTTTAAATCTCGGCAATATAAGCTCATATGCTCAGGCGCATGCCCATAACCACTAATTAATTGCCACTCATGAGCACCTATTGTGACCTTGTTTTTATCAATTAAACGATAAAAACTCGCTGGCAATGGATGGACAAGCCCAGGGTAATAGCTCGCACGTTCAGAAATTTGTTGTTGTGAGTTTTTATCTAATAAACCATGACGCGCAAAATGCGCCACCGCACCTTGACCACCAGTACCCGCCCCTGCTGCATCGAGGGTCCATGAGCGTGCCACAAAGTAATCGGTCATACTCATCCATAAAGGTACATTCCAACGATTACAATGCCAACCCGCAAGCCCCACATGGTCTGGATGCATATGAGTCACAATGACACGCACCACCGGTAGCCCCTTAAGCTCCTGCTCAAAAATACGCTCCCACACCTCGCGTACAACGGGCTTATTAATACCGCAATCAACGATGGTCCAACCCTTTTGCCCCTCAAACTCATCAGCAATTAACCAACAATTAATATGGTCTAGAGCAAAAGGTAATGGTAGGCGGATCCACTTCACCCCTGGCGCTACCTCAATGGCAAAACCCTCTTGGGGTAGCTGCTCATCAAAAGGGTAGCTCAATTTCTTTTCATTTTCATTCATTAATTATCTCCTCGTTGGTGTACTTTTTAGTGTTTTTTATTCTAGCCTTTTAATGAGTAGATTAAAAAAATTGCAACATTAAAGTATTAAGTTATTGACATCGTCTAAATTTTAAATCATAATTACGTTTACGTAAACGTTAAGTAAGTATTTAATATTTTTCTTAACATGATTTTTTAGGTTAATTAGATTAGATATGACGCAAGAGAATTGGTCGATTTCGGAGCTATCAGAAATGTATCAGGTAACCCCTCGTACGCTTCGTTATTACGAGGACCAAGGGATTATCACTCCGCAACGCGAGGGTCAGAGACGCATTTATAACCACCGCGATCGTACGCGCTTAAAACTCGCACTTCGTGGCAAGCGCCTAGGTTTTTCTTTAGCTGAAATTCGCAATTTAATTGATATGTACGATGGCCCTAGTAGCCACCCAGATCAGTTACAGTCATATTTGACTCATTTAAAAAAACAAAAAGAACTACTTACTCAGCAGCAAAAAGATATCCAAGAGGTACTTGAGGAAATTAGCCGTCAAGAGCAAGTATGTCTCGATTTATTAGCTCAAAAACAAAAATAGTTAGATAGCCCAAAGGAGAGGAACATGAACATTCCAGGCATTGATTTTCAATTAGGTGAAGACTTAGACATGTTGCGCGATGCGGTGCGCGATTTTGCTCAAGAAGAAATTGCTCCGCGTGCTCAAGAAATTGACCACACTGACCAATTCCCTATGGATTTATGGGAAAAATTTGGCGATTTAGGTCTTTTAGGTCTAACCGTTAGCGAGGAGTACGGTGGTACTTCATTGGGTTATTTAGCCCACATGGTGGCCATGGAGGAGTTATCTCGCGCTTCAGCTTCTGTCGCTTTATCTTATGGTGCCCATTCTAACCTTTGCGTAAACCAAATTTTCCGCAATGGTAACGAGGCCCAGCGCGCTAAATACTTACCAAAACTAATCAGCGGTGAGCACATTGGTGCACTCGCAATGAGTGAGCCGGGTGCTGGCTCAGATGTGGTGAGCATGAAATTACGTGCCGATAAAAAAGGCGATCGTTATATCCTAAATGGCAACAAAATGTGGATTACCAACGGTCCAGACGCTCATACTTTAGTGGTATACGCTAAAACAGAGCCTGAGGCTGGTGCAAAAGGTATTACCGCTTTCATTATTGAAAAGGATTTCCCTGGTTTCTCTATTGCTCAAAAACTAGACAAATTAGGTATGCGTGGTTCTCACACAGGTGAATTGGTATTCCAAGACTGTGAAGTACCCGAAGAAAACATTTTAGGTGAGCTTAACGGTGGCGTTAAGGTCCTAATGAGCGGTTTAGACTATGAGCGTGCAGTCTTATCTGGCGGGCCTTTAGGCATTATGCAAGCAGTCATGGATATGGTTGTTCCTTATATCCACGACCGTAAGCAATTTGGTCAATCTATTGGTGAATTCCAACTTATTCAAGGCAAAATCGCTGATATGTACGCTGGTTTACAAGCAAGCCGTGCTTATGCTTACGCGGTGGGTAAGCAACTAGATTCTTTAGGTGATGGCCATGCCCGTCATGTTCGCAAAGATTGCGCTGCCTTAATTCTCTATGTTGCTGAGCTAGCCACCAAAATGGCCGGTGACGGTATTCAAATTTTAGGTGGAAATGGTTATATTAACGAGTACCCTGCTGGTCGTTTATGGCGAGATGCCAAGCTATACGAAATCGGCGCGGGCACAAGCGAAATCCGTCGTATGTTGATTGGTCGCGAATTATTTAATGAAACCGCTTAATTGTCAAAAATTAAAGCAATATTCAGGGAGTTTATATGTCTGATTCTATCGTTATTGTTTCTGCAGCTCGTACGCCTATGGGCGGTATGATGGGTGCCCTTTCTGATGCCACGGCTTATGAGTTAGGTGCTACCGCTATTAAAGCAGCAGTTGAGCGCTCGGGTATTGATCCTAAATTAGTTGATCAAGTCATCATGGGTAACGTACTACAAGCTGGTCAAGGTCAAGCTCCTGCACGCCAAGCAGCTCTTGGTGCTGGCTTAGATAAATCAGCAGGTGCAACGACTGTACACAAGGTGTGTGGTTCAGGTCTAAAAACCGTTATGTTCGCTACGGATATGCTAAAGGCCGAAAGCGCTGACGTTATCGTTGCCGGTGGTCAAGAGAGCATGTCTAACGCCCCTTACCTATTACTTAAGGGTCGTGCTGGTTACCGTTATGGTCACTCTACTGTGTACGATCATATGGCATTAGATGGTCTTGAAGATGCATACAATCGTGGTCAAGCCATGGGTGTTTTTGCAGAGCAAATGGTTGATAAATACGGTTTCACTCGTGAAGATCAAGACAACTACTCTATCGAGTCGCTAAACCGTGCACTTAAAGCCATTGAAGACGGTAGTTTTGAGTGGGAAATCGCGCCTGTGACCATCAAATCGCGTCGTGGTGATGTCGTTGTTGATACTGACGAGGCACCAGGTAATGCACGTCCAGACCGCATTCCTACACTACGTCCTGCTTTCAAAAAAGACGGTACCATTACTGCAGCTAACGCTTCTTCTATTTCTGACGGTGCAGCAGCTGTTGTTATGATGCGTGGTTCTACCGCTGAGAAATTAGGCGCTAAGCCTATCGCTCGTGTTGTTGCTCACGCTGAGCACGCTCATGAGCCAGAGTGGTTTACCACAGCTCCTGTTGCCGCTATTCAAAAATGTTTAGACAAAGCGGGTTGGACTAAAGACGAGGTTGATTTATACGAAATTAACGAAGCTTTCGCTTGTGTAACCATGGGCGCAATGAAGGATCTCGATTTAGATCACGCAAAAGTGAATATTCATGGTGGTGCGACTGCCTTAGGTCACCCTATCGGTGCTTCAGGTACTCGTATTTTAGTAACCCTAATTGCTGCTTTACGTAAGACAGGTGGCAAAAAAGGTATCGCTAGCCTCTGTATTGGTGGCGGCGAAGGTGTTGCACTTGCAGTTGAGCTAGTCGACTAATTAATTGAATCGGCTTAATTAGCTAACAGCAAGCTATTAAAAAAGGGCTGCTCCATTTAATTTACGCAATTAATGAGCAGCCTTCTTTTTAGATAGGCAAAAAATAAAGGTTTTGGAGGAGATACATGCCTATTATCAAGAGTCAAATAAATGTGCGTAGCCAGTCATTTCAAGAAAATGCCGAGGCGATGCAACAACAAATCGACGATCTTAACAAGCAACTCGCTATTGCCATTAAAGGTGGCAGCGAGAG
>JAAZGT010000332.1 GCA_012511095.1 Alcaligenaceae bacterium | reverse complement strand
TATTAAACGAGCTAGCAGATTTGAAGAGTTTAAATTTACCCTTACTTATTGGTCTTTCGCGTAAATCGATGATTGGCGCAGTCACAGGCAAAGAGCCTAAAGACAGGCTCATAGGTAGTGTAGTTGCAGCCATGGCCTGTGCAGATCGTGGCGCTGCTGTACTTAGGGTACATGACGTTGTTGAGACAGTTGAGGCATTGGCTGTTTGGCGTGCAATTAATCAGGGGGAGTAATAAAAATGGCACGTAAGTATTTTGGCACTGACGGTGTGCGTGGTCGTGTTGGCGGACCAGTGATTAATGCAGAGTTTGCTTTAAAACTAGCCTATGCAGCAGGTCGTGTTTTAGCTAAACAAGCCCCAGAGGGTGTAGAGCGACCGACAGTTTTAATTGGTAAAGATACACGAGTTTCTGGCTATATGCTTGAAGCAGCAATGCAAGCTGGTTTTGCAGCAGCTGGGGTAGATGTGATGTTGGCTGGTCCAATTCCTACACCTGCTGTGGCTTATTTAACCCGTACGCTAAGATTAAATGCGGGTGTCGTAATTAGTGCATCTCACAACCCGTATCACGATAATGGCATTAAGTTTTTCTCAGAAAATGGCCTTAAATTACCTGATGAAATTGAGCTTAAGATCGAGGCGCTAATCGATGAAGAGATTAGCTACGAGGAGTCTGAGTCAATTGGTCGTGCCCGTCGTTTAGATGATGCAGCAGGTCGCTATATTGAATTCTGTAAGAGTAGCTTTCCTAATGATCTTAATCTAAGAGGTTTAAAAATCGTCGTTGATGCCGCTCATGGCGCTGCTTATCACGTTGCTCCTCATGTCTTTAAAGAGTTAGGAGCTACCGTGGTTCCGGTGGGTTGTCATCCCGATGGTTTTAATATTAACCGCAATGTAGGCGCTTTATATCCGGAGCAGCTAGTTGCTACGGTTAATGCACAGCGTGCAGATTATGGTATTGCCCTCGATGGCGATGCTGACCGCCTACAAATGGTCGACGCCTACGGTAATATTTACAACGGTGATGAGCTTTTATACGCGATTTTATTAGAGCGTATGCAACGTTCCGAGGTTAAGGGTGTAGCCGGTACCTTAATGACTAACTTTGGTTTAGAAAAACGTCTTAAGGAGTTAGGTATCCCACTAGAGCGCGCCAATGTAGGTGACCGTTATGTATTAGAGAGTTTGCACAAAAATGGTTGGCTCTTTGGTGGGGAAAGCTCGGGTCACTTATTGTGTTTAGATTGCCATACGACGGGTGATGGTATTATTGCTGCCCTGCAGGTTTTAACGGCCGTGGTACGTAATAAAAAAACCCTCAAAGACTTAATTCGCGATCTAAAAATGTATCCGCAACTGATGATTAATGCACCACTAAAACCTGGTCTTGACTGGCAAAATCATGCTGAGCTTAACCGTGTTCGCACAGAGGTTGAGGCCGATTTGGGTGATAGAGGTCGTGTATTAATTCGCGCTTCTGGTACAGAGCCAATTTTACGCTTAATGGTTGAGGCCGAAACTAAAGAGTTAGCCAAAGAAGCTGTACAACGTCTCGCTAATGTAGATTTAGAATCCTAAATTAGCGCGTAATTGTTATATAGAGCAGATTCTTCAATTAGGCGCAATATATTGTCTATATTGTGCCTAAAAAATACAATAATTACAGTGAAAGAATTCTGTCAAATCACTTTTGTATAATGCAGCCATCTAATAGATTCGTATGAATCGTTATCATCTTGTAATATATACATATATCGTCATAATAATAGTGATGAATTGCTTAACACGTGGAGAAGATTAATTTATGCAAGAGCTGATAGAAATTCCAAGGGACTTGAGTACGATTGATGGTCCTAGCTTGGTTTTAGGTATCGCTACTTCCCAAGAGGAGGTAGAGGCAGTTCAGCGACTGCGTTACGATGTTTATACCAAAGAGATGGGTGTGCATTTTCCCGATGCAATTGATGGTCGTGATGTAGACCATTTTGACCCGTTCTGTAAGCATTTAATTGTTATGGATACCAAGGAAAACCTTGCCGTTGGTACCTATCGTATTTTAACGCCTCAAAAAGCGGTAGAGGCGGGTGGCTACTATTCAGAGTCTGAGTTCGAGCTCAGTGAAATGGAGCATTTACGTCCTCAGTTAAGTGAGTGTGGTCGATCTTGCACGCACCCTGATTATCGCGACGGTGCCGTAATTATGTTGTTGTGGAGTGGCTTAGCGCAGTTTATGCGTTGCCATAATTTGCGCTATTTATTTGGTTGTGCCAGTGTGAGCCTACTCGATGGTGGGGTTCAGGCGGCTCAGGTTTGGCAATTGGCAAAACAACAAATCGAGGAGTACGCCGGTCTGCCTATGGTTACACCGCACGAGCCTTACCCACTTGAGTTATTAGAGGCTAAGGCTGATGGTGAACGAGTCCGCAAGTCACGCATGCCAGCTTTAATCAAAGGGTATTTAAAGATTGGCGCTCGCATTTGCGGTGAACCTGCGTGGGATAAAGACTTTAATGCCGTAGATTTCCCAGTTATTGTGGATGTTGAGAATATGGATCGTCGCTATCGACGCCATTATGGCTTTGACTAACTAGATTAATACTAAACTCAAAACCACAGGATTCCCACTCCTTTTTCTCATTTTCCAAACTGTATTCTGTCAGAGGGTGGTTTTTTAACCACGCTTCGCTGATGCTTAGACAAATATGTTTACCTTCGATCTGAAGAGCTAGGCTTTCCATATGCACCGCTAGGCGTTTACGTAAAAACATAATCGCTAGACGCATGCAAAGTATGGCTTGCCACTCCTCGTCGGGTAATGATTGGAGATCGCTTTTATTTAATTTGCCTTGAGACTCTAAGTTGAGACGTGCCATGATGGTTTGCTCATCTTTTGAGAAACCTGGCATATCTGCGTGCTGAAGCACATAAGAAGAGTGGCGGTGGTATGCGGATTGGGCAATACTTAAGCCGATTTCATGTAGTTCACAGGCCCAAGTCAGTAATAAGCGCATGTCATGTGGCCATTTTTCTTGCTCTTTTTTGCTAAGCGTTAGTGCTGATGCATAGAGTGCCGTAGCTAACTGGCGTACACGTAAAGCTTGCTTCATATCTACTCGATAGCGATGCTTATACTCAGCCACCGTATTGGCACGGGTATCAACAGCAGATTTCCTACCTAGCATATCGTAAAGCACACCCACTCTTAGAGCGCCTTCACCTTGATTCATCAGCTCAATTTCAAGCTCCTTAAAGGCAGCCATCATAATCGCTAAACCGCCAGGTAAAACCTCAATACGGTCGTCTTTTAGATCTAAAAGTAGAGGTGAGTTAGCCGAACCCGTTTCGATCAAGATTTGCTTGAGTTTTTGCATACCCTCTAAAGTAATGCCGCGCTCAGAAAAACCAGAGGCCTGTAATACAGCAACTAAGGCCTTGGCCGTACCTGATGAACCAAAGGCCTCAGTCCAACCAAGCTCTCTGAAGCTTTTGCTAATAACCTGAATTTGGTTGCGCGCATTCATCTCAGCTCGTCTAAAGGCATCAGCAGTAACCGCACCGCCAGGGAAATACTTTTTGGTAAAAGACACACAACCAATAGTTAAGGATTTAACTAATAAAGGTTGGTAACCTTTACCAATAATAAACTCTGTTGAACCACCACCAATATCCATCACCAAGCGATTTTTATCTGAAACCGGTAATTCATGAGCCACCCCTGAGAAAACAAGACGCGCTTCCTCTGGGCCTGAAACGACTTGAATAGGGAAGCCTAAGGCAGCTTCAGCTGCTTTTAATAAAGCGGAACGATTTTTTGCAACTCTAAAGGTGTTGGTGGCAACAGCGCGCACCTGATTTGGGTGAAAACTGCGGATACGCTCAGCAAATCGACTTAAAACATCTACTGCACGAGCTATTGCCTCATCGCTTAATACCTTATCGTCATCTAATCCTGCAGCTAAACGAACGGTTTCTTTTAAGCGATCAATAGCAAAGACCGTGGCCTTACCATCGCGGTCATCAATACGACCTACCGATAAACGAAAACTGTTGGAGCCCAAGTCAACGGCGGCAAGTAAATTTTTATTTTCCATGAGAATAGAGTGATTAAAATGATGTGAGTATTGTACCTAAGAATCAATTTTTA
>JAAZGT010000056.1 GCA_012511095.1 Alcaligenaceae bacterium | reverse complement strand
TAAAATTTAGCTCTTAACGCGAGTGATACGATGTACTGCGCGAATTGTACGAAGCTTACGAATCACCTTAGCCAAATGATCTCGATCCTCAACTTGAATAGTAGCTTGAACCTTAGAAATATTCATACCACCATCTTTGGTTGTGATATTAATAATATTAGAGTCGGCCTCAGCAATTTTAATCATAATCGCACCTAAGGCACCTTTTTCGTTGTCAAGCGTGATTTCAAGGCGAGTCGATAAATGCTTAGATGGATCCTCATCCCAAGCCACCTTAACCCATCGCTCTGGCTCTCGCTCTTTTTGTCTGGTAGCAGTAGGACAGTCACTAGTGTGTACCACAATACCGTAGCCTGGACGTAACATGGCAATAATCTGGTCACCAGGAATGGGTGTACAACACGGTGAAAGTTGCACTGATTGCCCCTCTTTACCTTGAATTAAGATAGTAGAACGAGAAGCTGTAGACATCTCATCGAGTACTGCAGCAGTGGTCGCTAAGAGCGGATTATCAATTAAGAAACGGCGTGCGACCACTTGAGCTAGACGAGAACCTAAGCCTACATCTAAAAACACCTCATCAACACTCTTGGCGCCTGCGCTAATTGCTAAACGATACCAGATAGGATCCTCATCTTCGGGAATGCGGATGCCTAAAGACTCCATGGCTTGATGCAATAACTTTTCACCAAACTTAATGGAATCATTAGAGTTTGACTTACGTAAGAAGTTACGAATTTCTGAGCGCGCGCGCCCTGTACGTACAAACTCCATCCAAGAGGTTTTAGGTGTGGCGTTTTCATCGGTGATGATGTTAATCGTTTGACCGCTGTGCAAGGGTGTGTTGATGGCAACTGCCTCGCCATTAACCTCGGCTGAGACAATGTGGTTACCTATATCGGTATGCAGTGCATAAGCAAAGTCTACCGGTGTAGCACCACGAGGTAAAGAGATAATTTTGCCACGCGGAGTTAACACAAATACAGCATCAGGGAAAAGGTCAACCTTAACGTAGTCTAGGAATTCTGCGGAATCGTGCGTCTGACTTTGAATATCTAATAAAGACTGTAGCCAACGATGAGTTTGTTGCTGAATTTCGTTGAGATCTGCGCCTTTAGATTTATAAATCCAATGAGAAACTAAACCTTTTTCAGCCATATTGTGCATATCACGAGTACGCACTTGAAACTCAACGGCACTACCATGTGGACCAACTAGCGTGGTATGCAATGATTGGTAACCATTAATCTTAGGGATTGCAATATAGTCTTTAAACTTCCCAGGAATAGGGCGGTAAAGCTGATGTAATACACCAAGTGCCAAATAACACTCAGGTAAAGTATTAACAATCACTCTGAAACCATGTAGATCGAGCACATCAGCAAATGACTTTTTCTGCTCGACCATTTTCTGGTGAATACTATACAGCGATTTTTCGCGACCGTAGACCTCTGCCTCAATTCCTTGGGCAGTTAAGGTCGAAACCACGTTATCAAGAATCTTGGTAAGTACCTCACGACGGTTGCCTTTAGCAGCCATCGTGGCTTTTTGGAGCACATGAAAACGGAAAGGGTGCGATGCTGAAAGACAGAGATCGTGGAATTCGCGTACTAGTGAATTAAGACCTAAGCGGTCTGCAATGGGCGCATAAATTTCCAAGGTTTCGCGAGCCACACGACGACCCTTGTCTGGCGTAACGCCCCCTAAGGTGCGCATATTGTGTAGCCTATCAGCGAGTTTGACTAAAATAACGCGAACGTCTTTAGCCATCGCTAAGAGCATTTTGCGAAAGCTTTCGGCTTGTTGCTCAGCCTTGGAAGTAAATTTAATCTTTTCTAGTTTTGTTAGACCGTCGACGAGCTCTGCTACGTCGGCATTGAAGGTCTCAGCAATTTCTTGCTTGGTGACGTCTTGATCCTCAATGGTGTCGTGCAGCAAGGCCGCAACTAAGGCGTTGACGTCGAGTTTCCACGCGGCACAGACTTCACAAACAGCCACTGGGTGGGTGATATAAGGTAAGCCGCTATCACGCATTTGCCCTAAGTGAGCTTTGTCTGCAAAATGATAGGCGCGAATCACCGTGTCTATATCGTCATCAGGCAGATATAGACTGATTTTTTGTAGGAGTTCATCAAGTATACCGACCTTTGCATCAGCATGCTCATCTTGAACAGACTCAGCTTCGCTATCAAGATGATGCTCCATTAAGTAGTTTTGTACAGCGACTTGAAGAGGTTTGCCTTTAGGCGCAGCCGTACGGCGACGAGATGATGAACCTCGTCTAAATCGACTTAAAAAATCAGTTGCACCTTTTTTATTCATATGCGAAATCAATCAAGAGGTTAGTGTGCTGTACAAAAGACGCTTGTTAATGTTTATAAATAGCCGCTTAGATAGGTACTTTACGTAGCATTTCTAAGCCAGTTTTACCTGCAGCGATCTCACGTAAAGCAATCACTGTCGGCTTGTCGCGGTTAACATCAACACGTGGCTCATGACCTTGAGCAATTTCACGTGCACGGTAAGTTGCAGCTAAGCTTAAATCAAAGCGATTATCAATTTGTTCTAAACAATCTTCAACAGTAATACGAGCCATATACTTGTAATTCTCTAATAAAAATTTGGGTTAAACGCCTTATAACACCGCCTAAGCAGTGCATTAAGAAAAATAAAGTGGGGACATACTACGCTTTAGCTATACCATAGCTATTGAATAGTTCATCATGCTTTTTGGCCTGACAAGCAAAGCGGAGTCGGGAAACCGCAACAATTTGCTGTAATTGTTGTAATGCCACACTAAAGTCATCATTAATAATAACATATTCGCACTCATTAGCATGCGCGATTTCGTCACTAGCGGCACGTACACGTTGCTCAATGACTTCTTGGCTGTCTTGACCACGTTTATTTAAACGATCTTTTAAAATCTCAATCGAAGGTGGCAAAATAAAGATATCAATAACCTCAGGAAATTGCTCACGTACTTGTGCCGCACCTTGCCAATCAATTTCTAAGAGAATATCCTGACCTTTATTAATACGATCTTGAACATAAGCTTTTGGCGTACCGTAGTAATTATTGTGGACTTTAGCCCACTCAAGTAGCGCATTGTTATTCTTGAGGTCTTCAAACTCCTCAAGTGTGATGAAGTTATAGTGCACGTTATTCGTCTCACCTGGGCGAGGATCGCGAGTAGTGCAAGAAATAGATAGGCCAATATTACTATCTTCGTTAAGAAGGGCATTAACTAAACTTGATTTGCCTGCACCGCTAGGCGCAACAATCATAAATACATTGCCTGGGTAGTCTTTCATAGAACAAAATTTATTATTTAATTAAAATATGACAGTTTGTACATATTTTAAACTAGATAGACGGGGGTTGCAGGTGCAAACTTGGGAACAGTTAATTGCGACTGAAAAATCTAAACCTTATTTTACTCATTTATTAGAGGAAATAGAAAGACAAAGAGCAGAGGGTATAGAGATTTATCCACCTCAAGAAGAAGTTTTTGCTGCCTTTACATTGACCCCTTTCGAACAAGTTAAGGTGGTTATTTTGGGCCAAGATCCCTATCATGGTCCTCATCAAGCCCACGGTTTGGCTTTTTCCGTAAATCCCGGCATTGCTTTTCCACCGTCTTTACAAAATATATTTAAGGAATTAAGCACCGATATTCCAGACTTTCAAATACCTTTTCATGGTGATTTACGTCCTTGGGCTAAACAGGGTGTGTTTTTATTAAACACGGTTTTAACGGTACAAAAGAATCAAGCTAATTCCCACGCAGAGTTAGGTTGGGAGCAGTTTAGCGATGAGGTAATTGCCGTTTTAAATGAGCATAGGGAAAAGCTCGTGTTTATTTTGTGGGGTGC
>JAAZGT010000331.1 GCA_012511095.1 Alcaligenaceae bacterium | reverse complement strand
AGGTTTTGATGCTTTATTAGGCGGCGCGCGTCGCGATGAAGAAAAAGCGCGTGCCAAGGAGCGCATTTTCTCCTTTAGAGATGAATTCGGTCAATGGGATCCTAAGGCACAACGTGCTGAGCTTTGGAATATCTACAACACACGCCTACACCCAGATGAAAGTATGCGTATTTTCCCAATTTCAAACTGGACTGAGTTAGATATTTGGCAGTACATCGCTCGTGAAAAACTCGCTCTACCACCAATTTATTACGCCCATGAACGTGAAGTGGTATCACGTCAGGGTTTATTAGTGCCTGTTACCCCATTAACACCAAAGCGTGATGGTGAAAAAAGCACAATTCGCACCGTACGCTTTAGAACCGTGGGTGATATATCGTGCACTTGCCCAGTAAGTAGTACGGCAAGTACAGCCGAAGAAATAATTATCGAAACGGCAAATAGCACTATCTCAGAGCGTCGCGCGACGCGCTTAGATGACCGTGTTTCTGAAGTCGCCATGGAAGAAAGAAAACGCGCTGGATATTTCTAATTTAAGGGTTAATGATGTCAACAAATTCTCTTTTACGCTTTATTACGGCCGGTAGCGTGGATGATGGAAAATCCACCTTAATTGGACGACTTTTATACGATAGCCATAGCTTAATGAGCGACCAAGTTGAACACTTGGAGCAAAGCCAAGATGGAAATAGTAATGGTTTAGACTTTGCCCAACTAACGGATGGTCTTGCAGCTGAACGTGAGCAAGGCATCACGATTGATGTGGCTTATCGCTACTTTTCGACCCCAAAACGCAAGTTCATATTGGCAGATGCCCCAGGCCATGAGCAATACACTCGCAATATGGTCACAGGTGCTTCGACTGCTGATGCCGCCATTATTTTAATTGATGCGACTCGCTTGGATTTAAGTCATGATGAGGTCGAATTACTGCGTCAAAGCAAAAGACACAGCGCTTTATTAAAGCTACTAGCTATTCCAAATATTATTGTGGCTATTAATAAGCTCGATTTATTAGATTATGACGAAAAGGCATTCAATAAAATTAGTAGTGCCTATAAAAAGTTCGCATCACAGATCAATTTAGAGGTTACGCCGCACTTTATTCCGATCTCAGCGCTACATGGTGAAAATATTGTTAAACCTAGCGATAAAACCCCTTGGTACTCAGGCCCTGCTTTATTGCCTTTATTAGAAAGCTTGCCGAGCAGACAACAAAACACTGTAAATGCAAAGAGCCAAGAAGCGCTCGGCTTATTTCCAGTGCAGCGCGTGGTACGCCAAGATGGTAGCGCAGTCGACTCCTTTAGAGGTTATCAAGGTCGACTAGTGGCCGGTACTTTACGCGTGGGTCAAGAGGTTCGCATCGAACCTAATGGTCAACGTAGTCGCATCAAAGAAATCTTTGATCCCAAAGGTGCTCAAAGTGAGGCGCATCATGGTCAAGTATTAACCATCACCCTTGATGATGAAATCGATATCTCCCGCGGTGACACCATAGTAGCTGCTGAAAACGACATACAGTCAAGCCGTGACATTAGCGCGCACCTAGCGTGGATCGATGAACGACCTCTCAACCCTAAGCGCCGATATTGGTTAAAGCATGGCCACCAATCCGTTTACGCCAAAATAAAAACCCTTAATTATCGTTTAAATATTGATAGCTTAAGCCACGAAGAACAAATCGAACACTTAGCTATGAATGATATTGCCTTGGCGCAACTATCGCTACAACAAGCGATTACAGCCACCCCTTATGCTGATAACCACCTCAGTGGGGCCTTTATTTTGATTGATGAAGCAAGCAACAACACCGTTGCAGCAGGCATGATTAATCAATTATTAGATCAATAATGGTAAAAAAGATGTTAAAGCAAACACAACTAGCAGCAACAGATGTTAATCCCTTGCTACCAAAAATCACTCAACAATTAAGCACACTCGATCCAAAACAATTGGCTTGGATATCAGGTTATAGCTGGGCTCTAAGCCAGGCAAATGGCATTAATGGTACTCATGATGTTAGTACCAATGGGGTCGAGCCGAGTAGTGCT
>JAAZGT010000005.1 GCA_012511095.1 Alcaligenaceae bacterium | reverse complement strand
TAGAACCTGCGCCAGCTCCAGAGCAATTAACTGAAGCCACGCCTGAGCCAAGTCCCGAGCCTGTTATTGAGTCGGTTGTAGAGCCAGCAGTTGAGCAACAGGCAGAGGTAGAGCCACACGCTGTGGCAATCGAGGAGCCTATCGTCGCCGCGCCACAAGAGCCTAAACTTGAGGAGGCACCTAAAACCTCATGGATGCAACGTTTGCGCAAGGGTCTTTCTCGTACAGGGTCTAGCATTGGTTCGCTATTTGTTGGGGTCAAGGTCGATGAGGAGCTCTTTGAGGAGTTAGAAACAGCGTTGTTGATGGCTGATGCAGGTATTGAGGCAACCGAATCTTTATTAAATAAATTAAGAGCCAAGGTTAAACAGCAGCGAATCGAAGACGGTGAAAAAGTTAAAGAGGTGCTTAAAGAGCTTTTAACAGAGCATTTAAAACCTTTAGAAAAATCATTTATGTTGCCTTTAGATGGCACCTCAGTGGTTATGATTGCGGGTGTTAATGGTGCGGGTAAAACAACTTCTATTGGTAAATTAGCGCATCATTTCCAAGCAGCGGGCGCCAGTGTGTTATTGGCTGCGGGTGATACTTTCCGAGCCGCAGCGCGTGAGCAATTAGTTGAGTGGGGCAAGAGAAATAACGTTGCGGTTATCGCTCAAGATGGTGGCGATCCGGCTGCTGTTGCCTTTGATGCAGTTAACGCAGGTAAGGCTCGTAAGGCCAATGTGGTGATGATCGATACTGCAGGTCGCTTACCAACCCAACTGCATCTCATGGAAGAGCTTAAAAAGATTAAGCGTGTCGTTAATAAAGCCGATACTGAGGCACCACACGAGGTGCTGTTGGTGGTTGATGGTAATACAGGTCAAAACGTTATTACGCAGATCAAAGCCTTTGATGCAGCCTTAGAGTTAACAGGGTTGGTGGTTACTAAATTAGATGGTACGGCCAAGGGTGGTACCCTAGCAGCAGTGGCTGCAGGCAGTCAGGGCGTAAGACCAATTCCAGTTTATTGGATTGGTGTGGGTGAGTCTTTATATGATTTACAACCTTTCGTAGCCGAAGATTTTGCTAATGCCTTATTGGGTTAAGCAATATAATCAAAAAATAGACCAAGCTAAGACTTTCACTAAACTTTGTTGAAAGTCTGCGCTTGCGGCTAAGTCATGGGCTTGTTGTTGTATCGCTGTTGAGCTGGCCGTGGCGCTTAACTCAGCAAAGGCTTGATGCTGCTGCTTTAAAGTAGATTGCAACTCATCGTAGCTTGTATTGTTTGTCTCAGTTTGCGCTAGAGCGGAGCATAACTGCCTTGTTGTTTGTAAAGCCTCACTCAGATAGTAAATATGCTTAGATACATCAAGCTCAATCGCAAGATCCATATCTGAGCGCTCAATACCTGCAATAACCGCAGCATTTCTAGCTACTTGTTCAAGGTGTTGCTGTATTTGTTGTTTGAGCTGTGTAGAGGATAACTTATTAAGATCGCCTGTAGAGCTAAACCCCGTATTGGAGTCTTTAAGCTGCCAAGCATGCCACAATTTTAGATCTTGATAGAGCTGTTTTAAGTCAATGTCAGTGCCACCTGTTGCGGCAAGTGCATTAGCTAAAGCATCACCGCGTTCGGCTTTGCTTCTAAAGTCTAAAACAAAGTGGATTTGTTGCTGCCACTCCTGAGCTAGTTCAAACATAGCCTCGGCTTGACCCTCTTTGAGTTCAAACTCTAATTCACACACTGGCAAACTGAGTTTTTCTGAGCGGATAAAACCCGTATCATAGGCTAATTCAATTAGACCTTGGTCGGCTTTTTGTAGTCTTAAGCTGCGATGCACATCCGTCTCAAAGCGTATTTTTAAGTCGCTTTTTAACTGCTCAAAAATTGTTGCAGCTGGACTATCAATGTAGACGCTAAGGTCTAATGTAGGCTCAGGTCGTAGGTGATTTAGCTCAATTTTGCTTAAGGCATCTTGGCCTGGTAGCTTAATAGTTTGTACCCAACCCTCGGGCTCTTTGCGTAAGCGCAGTGCCACGCCTGCCTTAGCTAACTCTCGGTCATGCGTATCAAAATATAAGGCATGCAGGTGAAGATGCTCAGCCTCAGCGGTATTAACACGAGTCTCTACCGCTGGACGAGATGATTTAAGTACATGGAGCTTTAACTCACGTTCAACTGACATATGAAAAATAGTAAATAAAATTAATCGCTTTCGGTGCCTTGGGCTAAAACAGCGTAGGTAGCTAATTTCGCCTCTTCTAAGCTATTGTAAAGGTCTTGTTTGGTGTCTACCGATAGTTTGCTTAGTAGCTCTTCGATCCATTGGTTATAGTCGGCATCGATTTTAGCAAAGGTTTTTTTACCTTTGGCTGTCATTTTAATGTAGGTGCTACGACGATCTTGACGATTGGCAGTACGATTAATTAAACCGGCCTTTTCTAACTGCAAACTAATAGCGGTAATGTTACCGTTACTTACCATTAATCGCTCAGAGAGCTCACCCATTTTTAAACCTTGAGGCTCATTGGCGAGTTGTGCGAGTAAATCAAAACGGGGCGCAGTCATATCATATTGTAGACGCAAGCGATTACGTAGTTCGTTTTGGATTAGGCTGTTAAGTGCGGCGAGGCGAAGTACAAGTCGTAGGTCGCCGCTACTGGAATCATTGATCCTGGTCTCTAAGTCGATGTTCATAGGGATTCCTCTTTGGCTAACTTGGTTAAATTTTTAATAAAGCCTGACAAATTATGTTGGTGGGGTAAGTTAATTTATATAGGTATATATATTTTATTCTTATATGATTTTTGCATAAAACAAATGTTTTTGCGATACCTTAAATGTAAACCATTTTTACACAACATAAAAAAATATTTTATATGTTCAATAAATGGCAATACAAGATGGTTAAAAGCTTAATTTGTTTTTATTTCTGCTCTTTTGGCCCTAAAAAATATTGGGATTAACGCCTATGATAGGGTGCTTAAGGGTACAATAGCATCATCTTTTTTAATTGTTGGATAAGTATTAATTATGAGTTCTAAGCAGAGCCAAAATAAAGGCTTAGTTGAAGCTAATGATTCTTCATCGGTGATTTCCTCGGTAACTGAGATTGTTGAGGAGTTGCGCCAAGGTCGTATGGTGATTTTGGTTGACGAGGAGGATCGTGAAAATGAAGGCGATCTTTTAATGGCTGCCGACTTTGTGACACCCGAAGCAATTAACTTCATGGTCACTCATGCGCGCGGTTTAGTTTGTCTTACACTGACTGGTGAGCGTAGTGAGCAACTTGGTTTAGGTTTAATGACCAGCAATAACCAAAGTGGTTTTGAAACTAATTTCACCATTTCGATTGAGGCGGCTGAGGGCGTAACCACAGGTATTTCAGCCGCTGATCGCGCGACGACGATTAAAGCAGCGGTTGCACCAGGTGCAGGTCCTGCTGACTTGGTTTCTCCAGGTCATATTTTCCCAGTACAAGCAGTACCTGGTGGGGTGTTGATCCGTGCTGGTCATACTGAGGCTGGTTGTGACTTAACTGCAATGGCGGGCTTAACTCCTGCAGCGGTGATTTGTGAGATTTTAAAACCCGATGGTGAAATGGCACGTCTACCTGATTTAATCGAGTTCTCTAAGGAGTTCGGCATCAAGATTGGTACCATTGCTGACTTGATTCAATATCGCAGTGAGCATGAGTCGATGATCAAGCGATTAGGTAGCAAGCAAATGAAAACACCATGGGGTACTTTTGAGGCGGTTTCTTATCAAGATAAAACCTCTGATGCCACCCATATTGCTTTAGTGCATGGTGATATTAAACCGGGTAATGAGGTCTTAGTGCGCGTGCATGAGCCTGTTACCATGCTTGATGTGTTAGATACCGAGGATACCTCGCATAGCTGGGGTGTGGCTTCAGCTCTTGAGGCGATTAAAAAGGCCGATAGTGGTGTTATGGTCATGCTCAACTGTGACCAAGCCCATAGTAGTGCCGAGGTAGCCAACCAAGTCGCAAGTTGGGGCGTAGCTGAAAAGCCCGAAACAGCTAAAGCACGCAGACATGATCGCTATAATCTACGCACCTATGGTGTCGGCGCACAAATTTTAAGGGATTTAAATGTTTCTCATATGCGTTTAATGGCAACACCAGTTAAAATGCCAAGTATGGCTGGTTTCTCATTAACGGTGACCGGTTTTTATCAAGATCAAAACGTACCTCATGATGCCTAATGGCACATCGAGCTTAATAAAATTTATATACAAAGGACTTTACTATGAAACCCTATACTTTAGCGCCCGATTTAAATGGTGAAGATCTTCACATTGGTATTGTTTGTGCTCGATTCACTGAGGAAATCACTTATCTGGAGTTAGAGGCTTGTTTAGCACAGCTTGGTGAGTTAGGTGTTAGCGAGGAAAACATCATGGTGGTCACAGTGCCAGGTGCACTAGAGGCCGGTTTTGCTCTTCTTGAAATGGCTCAGACTGATGAATTTGACGCCCTAATTGCTTTAGGTGCAGTGATTCGCGGTGAGACATATCATTTTGAGGTGGTGAGCAATGAATCTGCAGCGGCTATTACGCGTGTGGCACTAGATACAGGTATCCCTATTGCCAATGGTATCTTAACCACCGAAGACGAGGAGCAGGCCAAGGTTCGCGCCGAGGAAAAGGGCGTAGACTGTGCCATTGTTGCAGTTGAGATGGCTAACCTTGTTAATTATTTAGCGCCAGAGTACGAAGTTGGTGATGATGACGATTTTGACGATGATCTCTTTGATGAAGATGATATCGACGAAGATGATGATAAATAGAAGGTAAGAAGTGAGTATTAAAAAAAGCGCACGTCGACGTGCTCGTGAATTGGTGTTACAGGGTCTTTATGGTTGGTTGATTGCCCCAGATGACGCTCAGATTGGCTTAATTGATGCCAATCTCAGAGAGCAAGAGGGTTACGATAAAGCCGATCATGATCTCTTAGAAAGACTGTTGTACGGTGTCATTGACGAGCATGGTGCCTTACAAGCTGATATTGAGCCTTATCTAGACCGTCCAGTTAATGAGTTATCACCGGTTGAGTACAGTGTTTTGATGATCGCTACTTATGAGCTTAAAAATAGTTTAGATGTACCCTATCGTGTCGTGCTTAACGAAGCGGTTGAAATGACCAAGGAGTTTGGTGGTACCGATGGCTTTAAGTTCGTTAATGGCGTGCTTGATAAATTAGCAGCACAATTTCGTTCTGTTGAGGTAAAAGGTGGCCGTTAGTGGACGAGTTCGCCTTAATTCGCCAGTATTTTACAAATAACACGGCCTCCGTTACGGAGTCCTCATCTTTTGTGGGTATTGGCGATGATTGCGCCGTTTTAGATGCGTCTCAGGGCGATTTAGTTGTATGTAAGGATATCTTAATTGAGGGTAGGCATTTCTTTGCAGATGTCGACCCTTTTTTATTGGGCCATAAAGCCTTAGCCGTTAATCTATCAGACCTCGCTGCCATGGGTGCCAAGCCTTTGGCGTGTTTAATGGGCATTGCCTTACCCAAAGCCGATCCTCAATGGTTAAAACCCTTTAGTCAAGGTTTTAAGGCCCTTGCTGAGTGTTTTGATTGCGCTTTAGTCGGTGGCGATACCACGCGTAGTGAACAAGGTATCTTTATTAGTGTTACAGCCTTAGGTTTGGCTGAGCAACCCCATGTTTTGCGTTCAAACGCTCAAGTGGGCGATGATATATGGGTCAGTGGTGAGTTAGGTGCACCAAAGGTTGCCCTCGAATTATTACTATTACAACAGCAGCGATCGCTTAACCACGCTGAGTTAAGCTTGCTTAAGGCAACTCGTCGGCGATTAGAGCAGCCAGAGCCACAGGTGACCCTAGGTTTGTTATTAAAGCCTTATGTCCATGCCATGATTGATATATCCGATGGGCTCTTACAAGACTTATCCCATATTCTTAAGGCGAGCCAAGTGGGTGCTATTGTATATGAGGAGCAAATCCCTATTGATGGTGCCTTGCTTGACTCGGAGGTTTTAAACCCTGAGCAAAGGTCTCAAGCAGTGCTTGCTGGTGGCGACGAGTATCAATTATGCTTTACTGCATCCCTAAATAATCGCTCTTATATAGAGCAGCTGGCACTAAGTAGCGGCACTAAACTACGTCGTATCGGTAAAATCATAGCAGAAAGCGATTTGGTTTTACTTGACTCAAAACATAAGGTAATAGAAAATTTGCCTCAAGGCTTTAATCACTTTGCATAGTGTATTGTTGAATTGTTTATGAAAGAACAGAGTATTAGTACGAAAGACTCGGTTCAGCCCAGTCTTTCTTGGATCCTTAAGCGTCCTTATCGATTTTTAGCATTTGGTTTTGGTTCGGGTCTGATGCGTCCTGCACCGGGTACTTGGGGTACCTTGTTAGCCTTGTTTTTATGGTTTCCCTTATCCTATTATTTAACGAATGACTGGGTAATGGGCGGTTTTTTAATTGTTTGCTTTTTATATGGTATTTATTGCAGCCAAAAGGTTTGCGATGAGTTGGGTGTCAATGATCATAGCGGTATTGTGTGGGATGAGTGGGTGGCTTTTTGGGCTGTGCTGTTTATTACCACGCCGATTGCTGATTCACCGACGTGGTACTTAATTTATTTTGTACTTTTTAGGATTTTTGATATTTTAAAACCTTGGCCGATTAGGTTTTTCGATCAGCGCCTTCAAAACGGCTTTGGAGTGATGTGGGATGATATCGTTGCTGCTCTTTATGTGTTGTTCACAGTGGCAGTGATCGTGCGTGTAATGGGGGTTTTAATAGCATAATGACTGACGTATTTGAGGCTTTTGCCGAGCAATCAGCTACCTTAGGCAAGTATTTGCAGCACCATGGGGTCTTATTGAGTACCGCAGAGTCGTGTACTGGCGGCATGTTAGGTGCGATTATTACGATGACACCAGGTTCTAGCCAATGGTATGACCGCGGTTTTATTACCTATAGTAATGAGGCCAAAATGGCGATGTTAGAGGTGGGCAGTAATACACTTGATAAGCATGGGGCGGTTAGCGAGGAGGTGGCTATACAAATGGCTGAGGGCGCGCTATTTAAAGCACCTGAGTCGACCTTAGCGGTGAGTGTGACTGGTGTTGCAGGGCCAGGTGGTGGCACCGCAGAAAAACCAGTTGGGATGGTGTGTTTTGCCTTAGCAAAAAGAAATCCCGATGGTGGCATTGTGACCTTGCCTTTTACTCGTCATTTTGAGGGTGATCGTGCTGAGATACGATTACAGAGTTGTTATTTTATTATTTCAGAGCTGATTAAACTATTAGAGCCATTAAAGGCAAATTAGCTTTTAATGGCTCCAATAGATTGTTAGCCTTAGATTAGGCCGAGTTTGCTGATTATGCGGACTCGGCTTTTTCTTTGGAGGCTAAAAAGAGCTCGCGTGCGGCATTAATGCTGTCGCGGGTATTACGTGCTTCAGCGGCAGCGGCTTCCTGCCAGTCAGTATCGGAGCTGGCATATAAAATGGCGCGCGACGAGTTGATTAAAAGACCTTGGCCTTTACTATTGGCACCCGCCATAACAGTGGCTTCAATATCGCCACCTTGGGCACCAATGCCTGGTACTAATAGCGGCATATCATCGCCGACGCAGGCGCGTACTTTAGCGAGTTCCTCGGGGAAAGTGGCGCCAACTACTAGGGCACATTGGCCAGTGAGATTCCACTTTTCAGCGACAGTTTTAGCGACTTCTAAGTAGAGTGGCGTGCCATCGGCTGACTCAAAGAATTGGAAGTCAGAGCCACCTTGGTTAGAAGTGCGACAAAGAATAATCACACCCTTTTTTTCCCAAGCTAAATAGGGCTCAATCGAATCGAAGCCTAGATAGGGGTTAACGGTGATAGCATCAGCGCGGTAACGTTCAAAAGCCTCTTTAGCATAGTGGTCAGCGGTAGTGCCGATATCGCCACGCTTAGAGTCTAATAAAATCGGTAAATCAGGGTAGGTACTGCTAATGTAGTGGCAAAGTTGAGTTAATGCCATCTCAGCGCCCTGAGATGCGAAGTAAGCAATTTGCGGTTTAAAGGCACAAGCATATTCAGCAGTTGCATCAACGATACCTTTACAAAAATCAAAAATTGGAGTTTTGCTTTGTAAAATTGATTCGGGCATGCGTTGCTGATCTGGGTCTAGACCAACGACTAGTAAAGAGTTTTGTTTATCCCAGGCGTTTTGTAATTTATCAGTAAATTTATACATACAATTTATATTAAAGAATAGCATTGATGATTCTAATCAGCTGTTCTTATTGTAGGTCTAACCGAGGCTTGATATCTTCTGAAAAGCGCAATTTAAAAATAAAAGAATAAAAAAACGGTACCCCACAAAGAGGTACCGTTTTATGCTATAAGGCAGCTAAAAAGCTACTTATATGGTTAATATGGCTTAGATTAGAAGCCCATACCGCCCATACCACCCATAGCGCCCATGTCAGGCATAGCTGGAGCAGGAGTTTCGCTAGGAATCTCAGCAACAGCTGCTTCAGAAGTTAGCAATAAGCTAGCAACAGAAGCTGCGTTTTGTAGCGCAGAGCGAGTCACTTTAGTTGGGTCTAAAACACCTTGCTCAACTAAGTCACC
>JAAZGT010000330.1 GCA_012511095.1 Alcaligenaceae bacterium | reverse complement strand
CCACTGAGCCAGTAAAGACCTTGGTCACCAAAGCGGATCGCAGTAGATTTTAAACCTAATTTAAGATCGTCTTTGATGTCAGTATAGGCATACATGGTGTCATAGCCGATTTGCCACGTTACCGCACCTAACCACATAGCCCATGCAGCTAATGGCACCGTGTTGGTGGTGTCAGACCAAGCCATTAACATACCCCAGTTAAAAGCGGCACCTAGCACTGCTTGAGGCCAGTGAGTAAAACGCTTACAAAGAGGGTAAATAATGACCAAAGGCACTAAGGCAACAGCCATCCAGCGACTATAGCTATTAATAAAGAATAGCAAGACCGCAGCCACAGCAAATTGCGCAAATAAGAAAATAACTGCTTGCTTTAGACTAATGGCCCCACTGGTTAGCGGACGGAAGCGCGTGCGCTCGACATGTTTATCAAAGTTCCTATCCCAAATATCATTAATGGTACAGCCCACGCTGCGCATTAACACCGCGCCCAAGCAGAAAATAATCAGCCTAAAGATATCCGGAAAACCACCAGCGGCCTGAAATAGGGCAGCAATACAGGGTAATACCGTGAGCCACGTGCCCACAGGCCTATCGATGCGTGCAATACGTGCATAAGGCTGCCATGATTTTGGTAAATGACGCGATACCCAGTCATCGTGACGAATATCATTTAAATCTTCTTGAGTTGTAGATTGATTCACTTCAATTCAAATATTAACGTTGCAATAAGATGGCATTTTAACCAATTAAAGGGCTCCATGAATACCCTAAGCTTTAATTAAGGACTTCTAAGCCCAAGAAAATAGCTTTAGCATAGTATTTTAAAACGATAAGGAGACATATATGCGTATACACTTTGAGAAGGCGGCTTTATTAGTTATTGATGTTCAAGATAGCCTAATCCCTCATATTTACGAATCTGAGCAAATGGTAGAAAAAGTAGTGTGGCTGTGTCAGTTAGCCCAATACCTAGAGTTGCCTACGGTGGTTAGTGAGCATTGTGTAGATAAAATAGGTGGTACCCATGCAGTTGTTGCTACCACAGCTAAAAACGCACAGGTTTTCCAAAAACGTAGTTTTTCAGCAGTGCGTGACGGTCTAATTGAACGTACTCTTTTAAGAGACCAAGAGCATATTATTGTTTGTGGCATTGAGGCCCATGTTTGTGTGTTGCAGACCTGCTTAGACTTACTCGATAAGGGCAAAAAGGTTTATGTGGTACGTGATGCGATTTCTTCGCGGGTCTTAAGCAATGCCGATTTGGCGGTCGAGCGCTTAAGACAAGCAGGTGCTAGCATTGTCAGCACTGAAATGGTAGCCTTTGAGCTAATGGCTACGGCCGAGCATCCATGTTTTTCAACGGTATTAAAGCAATTGATTAAGTAGGGCAACATTAAGAAATGTTTTAAGCAATGGGCGAGAGCGTATTTAATGACTTATAATCTCGTGTATAAAAAATAGTATGTGTTTATAAATATGGCTCTTGCTGCACCCTCAACCACTGATGTATTAATTTTTCAATCTAGACCACCCTGTCCGATATTAAAGAGATATACAGAAATTTCTGTTTTTTTGCTCGGGTTTTTATGCCTAATCGTGCCCAGCGGGTATTCCTATGGTTCAACTTTGCTTTTGTTGGGTGGGATTTATGTCTTAATTAAAGACAGAGGTTTTTTACCGACCGATGGCTATGATAAGTTGATTTTAGGCGTACTGCTTTTCTTTGGTTTAGAGGGTATATTTAATTTTTTCTGGCATGGTTTTGATGGGGAGTTCGATAAAAACTCTCGATTTTTATTAGCTTTGCCTATTTTTTATCTTATCTATAGAGCACGGCCTTCTTTGCATGCTTTGTGGTTAGGTATTGCCTTAGGGGTGTCGGGTGCTTTTGTCTTAGCATCTTATCAAAAATTCTTTTTAGGGGTGCCACGGGTTTATGGTCATACCCATGCTATTCAGTTTGGCAATTTAGCCATGCTGTTGGGCGTTCTTTGTATGACGGGCTTGGGTTGGGCCGCTTCTTTGAGTCAACATCGACGAAAATATGTAGTGCTATTGAGCGTAGCTGCTATTGCAGGGGTAGTAGCTTCTGCTTTTTCAGGTAGTCGTGGTGGATGGCTTGGTTTACCAATTATTTTATTGGTTATCTTTTTGGCTTATTATTCCATTTTCTCACTTAGAGCAAAGCTATTTGCTTTGTTGTTTGTGGTAGTGGGTGGTTTTTATTTAGTTAGTAGCCCTCAAATAGGGGTTAAAGATCGTATCCAGCAGGCTTATCAAGAGATCGGCTTGTTTCAAAGTGGCAATGTCAATACTTCAGTCGGTTTGCGTTTGGAGATGTGGCGTGGCGCTATTAAACTAACCCAAGAAAAGCCGCTATTAGGTTGGGGTAAAGAGGGTTATCAACAGGGGATGACGCAATTGCGGCAAGATGAAAGGCTCCGTGGCAGTGTGAGCACCTTTAATCATCCTCATAATGAGTTTATCGACCGCTTGGTAAAGCAGGGTTTATTAGGTTTTGTAGCGCTATTATTGTTATATCAAGTGCCGCTTTGGACCTTCGCTTTAGCTAAACGAGATAGCTGTTTGCCACTTAGGTCGATTGCCATGACAGGTGTGGTTTTATCACTTTGTTATTTTGACTTTGGTTTAACTCAATCTTTTTTAAGACATAATAATGGCGTCATGGTGTATGCGGCTTTTATGGTTGTGATCGCTGGTTATTTTAAAGTCTTGCGCTTAAATAAAGCGAAAGTTACATTAGATACTTAATTAACTTATTTTAAGTGAAAGCTATGAAGATCCTCATTACCGGTGGTGCTGGTTTTATTGGTTCTGCCTTAGTTCGTTATATTATCGAGCATCAACAAGATGATGTATTTAATGTCGATAAGCTGAGCTATGCCGTGCACCCTTATGCCTTGGCTAGTGTGACGGCAAATCCTCGTTATCAGTTTAAGAAACTCGATATTTGTGAGGCAGATAAGTTGCGTCTTGTGTTTGAGCAATTCCAACCTGATGCTGTAATCCACCTAGCTGCTGAGACGCATGTCGACTGCTCAATTAATAGTTCTGAGGTCTTTATGCGCAGTAATTACATGGGAACCTTTAATGTTTTAGAGGTTGCGCGTAATTATTGGGAAGGGCTTGGGGCTGATAAGAGGGAGCAGTTTCGCCTATTGCACATTAGCACGGACGAGGTTTACGGTGATTTACCACTGCCTGAAGATGCTCCAAATGCCAGTGAGATGCGCTTTACAGAAAAGAGTTTGTTAGTTCCTAGCTCACCCTACGCCGCATCTAAGGCGAGTTCTGACCATTTGGTCAAATCATGGCATCGTACTTACGGTTTGCCAGTGATTATTAGTCGTTGTACTAATAATTATGGGCCATTTCAATTTTCAGAAAAACTCATTCCCCATATGGTGCGTAGCGCGCTTAATGAGCAGCCCTTAACCATTTATGGTAGTGGTTTGCAAATGCGCGACTGGCTCTATGTAGATGACCATGTAAGGGCTTTATATTTGCTTTTAAAAAGCGCTAAAGTCGGCGAAATATATAATATAGGTGCCGGAAATGAGCAACGCAATATCGATATGGTGCATAGGATTTGCCATCTTATGGATGAGATTGTGCCACGTGCAGACGATAAGTCTTATGCTGATCTCATTGAGCATATCAGCGATAGGCCTGGGCATGATCTGCGTTATGCCGTTGATACCACTAAGATCAAAGCCACCATTGATTGGGCGCCAGAGCAAGATTTTGAACAAGGTTTAGCCAGAACAGTAGCTTGGTTTGTGAGAGACTTTGATGCAGCTGATAAATACCAAGCTTAAAGGCGTTAAGCTCCTTAAACCTGTCATTCATCGCGATCAAAGGGGCTATTTAAAAGAGTCTTTTAGTCTGCAACGTTATCAACAGCTCTTGGCTATAACTGAGGATTTCGTGCAAGACAATATCTCTGAATCTAAACAGGGGGTATTACGGGGCCTACATTTTCAAAAAAACAATCCCCAAGGCAAACTTGTTATGGCGATCCACGGCGTGATCTTTGACGTGGTTGCTGATATTAATCCTGAGTCTCCCACTTATGGTGAACATATTGCGGTTGAACTCAGTGCTGAAAATCACTTACAGCTTTGGGTGCCACCAGGTTATGCGCATGGTTT
>JAAZGT010000329.1 GCA_012511095.1 Alcaligenaceae bacterium | reverse complement strand
GCGGTTTTACGGAACACTAAATTACCGCTACGATCCGCTTTTTGTGCTTTAACCAAAGAAACATCGGGCACAATGGCTGTTTCCATAATGTAACGCTTGCCATTAAACTCGCGCTCCTCTTTGCCCTCGGCAACTAAGGTGCCCACACCCGCAGGTGTAAAGAAGGCCGGAATACCAGCACCACCAGCACGTAAACGCTCAGCTAGCGTACCCTGAGGATTAAACTCAAGCTCTAACTCACCCGCTAAGTATTGACGCTCAAACTCTTTATTCTCACCAACATAAGAGGCGATCATTTTCTTAATTTGTCTCGTTTCTAACAACATACCAAGGCCGAAACCATCAACCCCTGCGTTGTTACTTACACACGTAAGGTCTTTGACACCCGAATCACGCAAAGCTGCAATTAAAGCCTCTGGGATGCCGCATAAACCAAAACCGCCCACACCAATGGTTTGACCATCGGCTACTACACCCTCTAAAGCGGCTGCGGCACTTTCATATACCTTATCCATATCTCTCCTAGTTACCCCCATCATGGGGAATTATGATGGTGAATACACAATTTGTGCATATCTATTAATTATCGCACTGAATTTTACATGTTTTGGATTAAGAGTACGTTTAAGAAAAACGTTGAACCAGTAAAATACGCATAAACCCTATGCTCCCTTAATCCCCTATCGTTCCATCTAGTGAAAATATTAGCTTAGCAAAATTTATAACTTTATCCCTTAAGTGACAGAACATAGTAAAATATAAGGTTAAGTTGAATTAACTGTTATTTATAAACATTTGGTCATACTAAATATGACATATAAAAATTATACGTGCACTACACGATGTGCATTTGACGAGGGAGTAAAGGAATGAGTGAACGCGAATCCATGGAATTTGATGTTGTGATCGTTGGTGGTGGTCCAGCTGGACTAGCCACGGCCATACGTCTAAAACAACTCGCTGCTGAGGGTAATCAAGATATTGAAATCTGTCTGATCGAAAAAGGTGGCGAGATTGGGGCACACATTCTTTCTGGCGCCATTATGGATCCCATCGGTCTCGATGAGTTAATCCCTGACTGGAAAGAGCGTGGCGCACCCCTTAATGTAGAGGTTAGCGAAGACCAATTCCTTTTCTTAAGCGAAAAAGGCGCTAGAAAAACGCCTGAATTCTTTTTACCACATAACTTTAAAAACCACGGCAACTACATCGTTAAATTAGGTGATGTAACCAAGTGGTTAGGTGAGCAAGCCGAAGAGCTTGGCGTCAACATCTTCACTGGCTTTGCTGCTACCGAGGTGCTTTACGATGATAATGGCGCAGTCAAGGGTGTAGCAACTGGTGATATGGGTGTTAACCGTGATGGCACACAGTCTCCTAACTACACACCAGGTTATGAGTTATTAGCTAAATACACCGTATTTGCCGAGGGTTCACGTGGTCAATTAGGTCGTGAGCTGATGGCTAAATACGATTTAAATAAAGATGCCGATCCTCAAAGCTACGGTATCGGCATTAAGGAGATGTGGGAAGTTAGTCCAGAGCAATCAAAGCCTGGCTTAGCAATTCACACCTCGGGTTGGCCTTTAGATACTAAAACTTACGGTGGTACTTTCTTATACCATTTAGATAACAACACCGTAGTGGTTGGTATGGTGGTTGGTTTAGATTACGAAAATCCTTATTTATCACCGTTCGAAGAGTTTCAACGCTTTAAGACTCACCCAAGCATTCGCTCTACCTTTGAAGGTGGTAAGCGTATTGCCTATGGTGCACGTGCGATTACTGCAGGTGGTTTATTATCGCTGCCTAAGTTAGTGTTCCCTGGTGGCGCTTTAGTAGGCTGTGAGGCCGGTTTCCTTAACGCATCGCGCATTAAGGGTAGCCATGCTGCACTAAAAACTGGAAAAATGTGTGCTGAGGCAATTTTTGACGCCTTAAAATCAGTTGATGAGAGCGCTGAAAACCCAGTTATGCCAATGCTTGACGCCTATCCTAAGGCTTTTGAGGCATCTTGGTTGCACGAAGAGCTTAATAAAGCCCGTAACTTCAAGCAATGGTTCAAAAAGGGTCTTTATGTTGGCGCCATCATGACAGGTATTGAGCAATGGCTCCTCAAGGGTAAAATGCCTTGGACCATTCGTCGCACCAAAGCTGACCATGAGTGCTTAAAGCCTGCATCTGAGTGCACTCCAATTGAGTACCCTAAGCCTGATGGTGTATTAACTTTTGATCGTCTAAGCTCTGTATTCTTATCTAATACACACCACGACGATAATCAGCCGATTCACCTAACACTTAAAAACGCCTCGGTCCCAGTCAATGTCAATTTATCTAAATATGCGGGTCCCGAGCAGCGCTACTGCCCTGCCGGTGTTTATGAGTTCATTAAAGACGATGATGGTGCAGATCTACTACAGATTAATGCTGAAAACTGCGTACACTGTAAGACCTGTGACATTAAAGACCCAACTCAAAATATCGTTTGGGTAGCACCACAAGGTGGCGAGGGTCCAGTTTATTCAGGTATGTAATTAAGACTTAAACCATTAGATTATAAAAACTAACCGTCTACAATGTTACAAATTCATTTCACAACATAGTAGACGGTAGTTTTATAGCTACAAAATATTTATATAAACAATGACTTATATCAATATTTAAATAAAATACCTTAACTGATTAAAATCAATATTTTCTTGTTAGTCATAGTCAATTTTATTTTTTAAGATAAATCGAGACTTTGATGAGAGCTTATAGGATAAGGCTTATGATGTGATTCTTAGTTTATAACTGAGAAAAGCAGCAAAAAGCGCTTTAAACTTTAACTTAAAATTTCTTACAATTTCATTTACAAATCATCTTGAATTTACAATTTAGACCAAAGTATATGGCCTTAAAGCCTTGTAAGCTCTGGTTAATTTATATAAAATCAGGATACTTGCTTGCAAGTGAAAACCTTACTATTCTAATTATATTGTTACCTTTATTTGTGATATGTTCATATTAAACTTTGCAAAATCACGTGGGTTTCAGGTTTTCTGCCAAAAATTATTCGTATCAACCGGACTAATTGCAGGGCTGACGTTTAGCAATGTTAGCTTGGCAGACAATCAAAGAGACGCCATTGGCGATTTGATTACCAAATCAAACATCACTGTTAAAAACTCCATTTCAATTAACAACACCCCAGCCAGCAGCGAATGGCGAGCTGATTTAAATGACCCAATTGGTCAATTAATCAATCAAACCAAGGCTGATCTTGGCGGCACTCATGCTTCACTCCAACTGAGTACACCAACTAGTGCTTCTAGTGAGCTAGCGCAAGCTGCTTTAAACTATCTAGGTGTACGCTATCGTTTCGGTGGTACCTCTCCTAGCAATGGCTTTGATTGTAGCGGTTTGATTCACTACATTGCTAATAAACACTTAGGCATGGATATTCCACGTGTTGCGGCTTCTCAGGCTCGTATTGGTACAGCCGTTAGTCGCAGTGAGTTACAGCCTGGTGATTTAGTGTTTTTTAATACCCGTGGTGCACGCAACTCTCACGTTGGCGTTTACTTAGGTAATAACGAGTTCGTTCACGCTCCGCGTACAGGGGCTGTAGTTCGTGTCGAAAAAATCAGTTCTTACTGGGATAAGCGTTGGAATGGCGCTCGTCGTTTGAGCAGCGCTACGACACACTTCTAGTATTTCCTAAGAAAATTCCTAAAAAAATCGCTCCATTTGGAGCGATTTTTTTATGTCCGAAATAATTAAGGCCTCACGCATAATTAATTTGTGCGGCGATGTGGGCATGTGGCGCAGGCATTTTTAAAACCACATTGCTCTAATGCCTGTTGCATACTCCCTTTGGAGCGACGGCAACACATTACCTGCACGCCAGCTCTTTGTGCAGCACATCGATATGACTTCATAACATTATGACCAAGAAAATCAGTCAATAAAATAACTAATGAGGTGCCTGTAGGTAATTGATCTACACGTTTTTGATGCGTAGTTTCACGTCCTGTAATATGGTGTTTTACCTTAATATTGTGCGATTTCAACAGATCCAATAAATTACCTAAACGATCCGCACCTACTACTAATGCCTGCGTCATAGCTTTCTCCTAATGTTTTAATAGACAAAAGTAATACGTACTACATGCAGTAGATTATATATGAGAACGATTCTCATTCGCAACTATTGATAACGCTGAATAAATTAATTTAGCATGTCATCTAATGCGTCCCGAGCTAAATCCTCGCTACTACACATGGTGACAAACTCGTATAAATAATCACGCACAAAGACTCCCTTCTTTAGACCCAAACGCGTCACATGACTACCAAATAGATGGCCTACTGGAATATGAATTAGATTTGCATCGCGTCTAGGGTCAAAGGCCATGCCCGCAATAATCCCTAAGCCCATATCAAG
>JAAZGT010000328.1 GCA_012511095.1 Alcaligenaceae bacterium | reverse complement strand
TTTCCTAAGCAACCCACTATGGTTGAGCGGCCCTATCAATTATTAAACTATGAGGATGAGGCACCACTGAATATGTTGCAATGGTTTGCAGCAGATGGTGAAAATAGCTTTACTTTAAGTTCTTTATTAGTGCCAGAGGGTTTAGACAGTGCGATAGTTGCTAAGGAGTTGTTACGTAGCATGACTTTAAAGCGCGATGACCGTCTAAATGTAGCCCCCACTGAGTTCAAACAGGAGTTCGAAAGGGGTTTGCCTGCTATTGATGAGCAATTCAAGGTGTATGTGGATCTCGAGAGTCGCTCATTAGTCGCTATTGCTAAGGTGCTTATTGTGGGCCAATTAGTCGTACAAGTGTATGCGACAGGTGTGGTCGGTGATCAAAACTTCCTACAACAAAGTGAGCACTTTTTTAATGCTCTAAAAATAGGTGATACAATTAACTGATCGAGCATACGGAGTTCCCTATAGTATGTATAAGGGCTTTGCTCTATTTATTTAAGAGCTCTCTTATCTTTAGGTTAATATCTTTAGTCTAGCTCCTATTTCTTATTTCTGACGCCGATTTGTTTGCTTGCGGGCGTCTAAAAATCCTGCTAAAAAAGGTTTTAAATTGTATGTCTAACAGCATTCCCGAATCTTCAGTTGGCCTCGTAAGGCCAGAATATATTTCTTTTAGTGAACCTCTTGTTTTAAGTAGTGGCCAATCTTTGCCAGAGTACACCTTGGCAGTCGAGACTTATGGCACCTTAAACGAAGACCGCTCCAATGCCGTGTTAATTTGTCACGCCCTTAATGCCTCACACCATGTGGCAGGCATTAATGCCGACGACCCTAAGGATATTGGTTGGTGGGATAATATGGTTGGTCCCGGTAAGCCCGTTGATACCAATAAATTCTATGTGATTGGTATTAATAACTTGGGCTCTTGTTTTGGTTCAACAGGACCCGCTAGCATCAACCCCCAAACGGGTAAGCCGTGGGGTGCCTCCTTTCCTGTGGTGACGGTCGAGGACTGGGTTAATGCCCAAGCACGCTTAGCCGATTACTTTGGCATTAAGCAATTTGCTGCTGTGATGGGTGGCTCTCTTGGGGGTATGCAGGCCTTAAGTTGGGCTATCCAATGGCCAGATCGCGTTGATCATTGCGTGGTCATTGCGAGTACGCCTAGCTTATCAGCTCAAAATATTGCTTTTAACGAGGTGGCTCGTCGAGCCATCACTACTGACCCAGATTTTCATCATGGTAATTTTTACGCCTATGATACGGTGCCTAAATCCGGTTTATCGGTAGCGCGTATGTTGGGCCATATTACCTATTTATCAGACGATGATATGGCGGTTAAGTTTGGTCGTGAGCGTCGTAACTTTGCCGAGGATGGTCGTTACCGCTACGGATTTGACGTGGAGTTTGAGGTTGAGTCCTATTTACGCTATCAGGGAGAGAAATTCTCTAACTACTTTGATGCCAATACTTATTTGCTCATCACTCGTGCCTTAGACTACTTTGATCCAGCTCGCCGTTACGGTGATGGTGATTTAGTCAAAGCCCTAGAGCATCTGAAATCACGTTTTCTCACAGTGTCTTTCTCAACGGACTGGCGGTTCCCGCCATCAATGAAGCGCGAATTGGTACAGGCCTTGTTAAAAAATCAACATGAGGTAACCTATGCAGAAATTGATGCGCCTCATGGTCATGACGCCTTTTTGTTAGATAATCCGACATACCATGGCGTCGTGCGCGGGTATTTCGACAACATCGCCAAGGAGCGCTCACTATGACACCGCAAAGTATTCGTATCGACCTCAAAGAAATGGCTGACTGGATCCCGAGCAAAAGCCGTGTCTTGGACTTGGGTTGTGGTACAGGCGATTTGCTTAACTATTTACAAAAAAATAAAGACGTCACAGGTGTTGGCGTTGAAATTGATAATGAGCGCGTAGTTAGCTGTGTGCAAAAGGGCGTACCTGTGGTACAACAAAACCTTGAAGATGGTTTAGCGCTCTTTGATTGCAAGCAGTTTGATGTGGTCGTGTTGTCACAGACCCTACAAGCCATGCTTAATACCGAGCACATCCTTAAGGAAATGTCGCGCGTAGCTGATTATGGCATTGTGTCTTTCCCTAACTTTGGTCATTGGTCCCATTGGTGGTCAATTTTCCAAGGTCGTATGCCAGTGACTGGGCAAATGCCTTATCAATGGTACAACACGCCAAATATTCATTTGTGTACGCTCAAAGACTTTGAGGATTTAGCCCAACACTTAGGCTTACATATTATTAAGCGCTCAACCTATAACCACGATAAAGAGGTTAACTTTTTACCAAGTTGGCGTAGTTCACTCGCGGTATATTATTTTAAAACGCCTCGTGCCATTGCACAAGAGCATGCAGAAGCCAATAAATAAACCGCTCCTAAGGAGTTAGTGTGTTTTCAAAGTACATTCAGCCCTATTTAAGCCCTCGTGTTTTACCTTTGTTTTTACTGGGTATTGCAAGTGGTTTGCCATTAGCCTTATCAGGTGGAACCTTCCAAGCTTGGGCCACGGTATCTGATGTATCTTTGCAGCAAATCGGTTTTTTGACCCTAGTGGGGATGGCATACACCTTTAAGTTTTTGTGGGCGCCATTTATTGACCGATATGTGCCACCCTTTATGGGGCGTCGACGTGGTTGGATGGCGCTAACTCAGCTAGGCTTGGCTTTGACTCTCGTGTTGATGGGCTTGTTAAACCCAGCTGAGCACCTTTTATTATTGGCATTATTAGCGACTTTTCTAGCTTTTTTATCAGCTACCCAAGATATTGCGTTTGATGCCTATAGTACCGAGGTATTACAAACTGAAGAGCGTGCTGCGGGGGCGGCGATTCGAACCTTAGGCTATCGAGTCGGTATGATTATTTCTGGTGGTTTAGCTTTAATTATTGCGCCTCTATGGCTAGGCTGGGGTGGCACCTATATGTTTATGGGTTTGATCATGGCTACTTGTGCGGTGGTCAGTTTTTTAGCCCCAGAACCTAATGAGGTGCAAAAACCACGTAGTCTCGAAGACGCTTTCGTACTGCCTTTCAAAGAGTTCTTTTCACGCCCTGAGGCTTGGGCCTTATTGCTTCTAATCGTGCTCTATAAATTAGGTGATGCTTTTGCAGGCGCCTTGTCGACCACTTTCTTAATTCGCGGTGCGGGTTTTGAACCCGAGCTAATTGGTACCGTCAACAAAATTCTCGCGGTAATAGCGACCATTTTAGGTGCCTTAGTGGGTGGCTCTCTTATGAGTCAATGGGGTACCTATCGTGCTTTAATGATTTTTGGTTTGTTACAGGCCGTGTCTAATTTCGGCTATTACGTGGTGGCGATGTTCCCAGGTAATGTGCCGATTATGGCGCTTGCAGTAGGTGTGGAAAATATTTGTGGAGGTCTCGGCACAGCAGCTTTTGTGGCCTTAGTCATGGGCCTGTGTGATGTGCGTTATACCGCTACCCAGTTCGCTTTATTAACGGCCCTAGCCAGCGTGGGTCGTGTCTTTTTAGCGGGACCTTTGACTCCGCCACTCGTCGAGGCCTTTGGTTGGCCTACTTTCTATTTGCTTACCGTATTGATTGCTTTGCCAGGCTTGTTTTTGCTTTGGCTATATCGTGAGCGTATCAAACGAATTGACGACAATAATCTCCAAGATAAAGAAAGAGAAGAACCCCAAGACGAGGCACTAGTACTAGAAAAGTAAATCTAGGGCTAACCCTTATATTCCCTGACTGTTCATAAGTCTCTGTTTTAAAAAATCAGCTTTTGTAATAGAATGGCGCAAGAGGGTGGTGTTCAAGCTTTAAGCAATTAAGAGCCGCTTTGCGTTCTCAATTCTTAAGGCTTGAGCATCCACTTACCACTTAACCATGTCGTTCTTCTTTTGGAGCAAAACATGAATTCAGTCTTGATATTAATTCTGGGTTTGGTGTTGATGTCACTCGGTTACTTTGTGTATGCACGTTTCATCTCACAAAAAATCCTTTCTTTAGATCCTAACTACAAAACTCCTGCACACGAATTTAATGACGGTGTCGACTTTGTGCCGACCAATAAATACGTGCTGTGGGGGCACCACTTTACCTCAGTGGCAGGTGCGGCGCCTATTGTTGGTCCTGCAATTGCGGTGATTTGGGGTTGGGTCCCAGCTTTCTTATGGGTTGTTTTTGGTACCATCTTCTTTGCTGGTGTACATGATATGTCCGCGGTTTGGGCAAGTGTGCGCAACAAGGGTTTATCCATTGGTGCCGTTTCGGGTATTGTGATTAATAAGCGTGCTCGCGTCTTATTTTCCGTGGTGATCTTCTTATTATTACTGATGGTTAACGCGGTGTTTGCGGTGGTAATCGCCAGCATGATGATCAAAACGCCATCTTCTGTGGTGCCAGTTTGGGGTGCTTTGGTGGTGGCTTTCTTTATTGGTCAAGCAATTTATCGCTGGAAGCTTAGCTTACCACTGGTGTCATTAATCGGTGTGGCAGCTCTATATGCGTTGATTTATATTGGTCCAATGGTGCCGATTGCTTTACCTGAAACGATGGCAGGTCTACCTGCTAATGCTTGGTGGATTATTTTCTTATTTGCTTATGCCGCCATTGCTTCCTTGTTGCCTGTTTGGATGTTATTGCAGCCACGTGACTACATCAACGGCTTACAGTTATTTGTAGGCTTGTTTGTGTTGTACATTTCCTTCTTAATTGTGCAGCCGACTATTGTTGCACCTGCCTTTAACGCAGATGTACCAGCGGGTACGCCGCCCATTATGCCACTCTTATTTGTGACCATTGCCTGTGGTGCGATTTCTGGTTTCCACGGTTTAGTCTCTACCGGTACCTCATCTAAGCAACTTAATAAAGAAACCGATGCTCGTTTTGTAGGTTATTTCGGTGCAGTGGGTGAGGGTATGTTAGCCCTAGCTGCAATCCTTGCTGCCACGGCTGGTTTTGCGACCTTAGTTGATTGGCAAACGGTTTACCATGCCTTTGGTCAGGGTGGTGTAGCCGCCTTTATTACTGGTGGCGCTAACGTAATGCACCAAGGTCTTGGCATTAGCCCTGAGCTTTCAGCAACTATGTTGACCGTAATGGCTGCACTATTTGCGGGTACCACGATGGATACGGGGGTGCGTTTACAGCGTTACATCTTCCAAGAATGGGGTGAGCAATACAATATTAAAGTCTTACAAAAAGGCTCAGTTGCTACCATCATGGCGGTGGGTACGTGTGTGCTATTAGCCTTTGGTGCAGGTGGCTTAAGTGGTGCTGGCGGTATGGTTATCTGGCCTTTATTCGGTACCACTAACCAAATCATGGCTGGCTTAACTTTATTAGTAGTCAGTGTGATGCTACTCAAAGCGGGTCGTCGAGTGTGGTTTACCTTAATTCCGATGATGTTCTTATTAACAATGACGGTAATTGCGCTCATACTGCAATTAAAGCAGTTCTACGATGCCGGTAATTGGTTATTAATCATTATGGACTTAGTGATTTTAGCTTGTTCAATTATGGTTATTCTTGAGAGCATCGCTACACTTAAGCGTTATTGGCCTAAAAAGGCATAATTGCTATAGTTATTAAAATGCATAAGCCTTGTACCCAGTGATGGGTCAAGGCTTATGTCATCTATAGGAGTGTTATATGTCCATAAAAGACAAAATCAAAGCATTTTTTGATGGTTTAGATGAGTTTTATCATGCACCATATAGGCAAACTCTTAGTCGCGCCTACCGCGATGAACAAGACTTATTTATGCTAATTGTATTTGCAGAAAGTCTGGGTGTACCCAATAGTATGACTTACTACACCATGGAGCTACAGCCACTATTAATGGAGGAGTTTCACGAGTGGCATCTACGTATGGGTATGGAGCATTCACCTATGGACCGTTTCGGTTGTTGCTAGTTTTTATCGAGTAAATTATGGATGAGTTATTAAAGGATCTATCAACCAAGTCGGTTATTTTTGTTGGGGGCAAAGGGGGCGTAGGTAAGACGACTCATGCTGCCTCATTAGCGACACGTTTAGCAGCAACAGGTAAAAAGGTCTTAATTATTTCTACAGACCCCGCTCATAGTTTAGGTGATGTGCTTGATAAGCAGCTCAGTGGTGAGATTATGCAACTCACTGACAACTTATCAGCGCTTGAAATGAGCCCACATAAGATGATTGATGAGCATTTTGATCAGGTGATGACCACGATCAAAGCCTATGCTCGCCCTGAAATGCTACCTAAGCTAAAAGAACATATTGAGGCTTCCAAAAGTTCACCTGGAGCCGAAGAGGCCGCTATGCTTGAGGCGATGTGTCACTATATCGTGCATGCACCCGAGATGGGTTATGACCACGTGGTCTTTGATACGGCGCCTACAGGCCATACCTTAAGACTACTCGAATTACCTAAGCTCATGAATGCCTGGACTGAGGGCCTTATGAGTCAACAAGGTCGTCAACAAAAGATGCGTGATGCGGCTAAGCCATTCTGGGATAGGAAAAACGTTGAAAAGCCTGAGTTAATGAGCGATGAAAAAGATGGTCGTTGGCAACAAGCATTAGAAATTCTAAAAAAACGTCAAAAGCTGTTCCATGATGCGGGGCATATTCTTGATAGTCAAGAAAAATGCAGTATTGTGCTGGTGATGATTCCTGAGATGCTACCGTTGGCTGAAACTCGCCGTGCAGTTGATCAGTTAGCGCATTTTAATATGCCTTGTCGTCACCTAATTATTAATCAGGTGTTACCTAAACCAACAGATGATAATGAGTTTTGGCTGAGTCGCTATGAGCGTCAAGCCGGTATTATTGAGCACATTGAAAAGGACTTTCCTAAGCAACATCGTTATTATTATGCTTTGCATGCTAAGGATATCCGTGGATTAGATGCGCTCAGAGAGTTTGGGGCGAGTGCTGATAAAAAGGCATCTACTGCTTAACAATATGCGTTTAGAGGCGCCACACTCATTGAAATGGCGCCTTTCCCTGACGGCGATTCTTAAAAGCTCTTAGCGGCCGCCATGTAGCTGCCTATGCACCTTAGCAGCACGAGCTTGCATCTTGTCGATGGTATCCATGCTGAGACTTTGACCTACGGTTTTATCGCTGTCAACCTTAAGGGGTTGTTTCATGGCTCCTTGCATGACTTCGGCGGTTGCGATGGCATCAAAAACTGCACTATGGCGATTAGGGTTATGAATTTTAAAGTGCTTGACCCAAAAGTCTAGGTTTTCACGTTTAGTCGTGATATCAGGCAAAAATAATGGTGCAATAAAGGCTACATCTAACCAATGATGGCGTTTAAGTTCAATGCCTAAATAACACTTTAAAGCCTTATCCAGCATCGGTTGGTCAAAACCAATATGGTAAACAATTAAAGGGTCCTTGCCCATATACTCTAAGAACCGCATTAAGGCCTCGGCAGGCTCAATACCCGAACGTTGATCGCTATCACCAATGTGGTGGATAAGAATGTTTTCCTTACTGCTACTTTCATCTTGCTGTAAGATGATTTGAAAGGACTCACCCAAAGGGATAAGGCCATTTCTTAAACGACAGGCACCTATAGCAATTAAGTGGTCATTTTTAAAGGAAAAACCACTGGTTTCTAAATCCAGTACGACGCACTGTGATTCATTAAACGTTTTTTCCATATCCACCTCAGGGAGATTTTGCCAGCGTTGTAGACGCTGACGAATATCGTCACTGAGCTCAGGCTCTGGAACCTTATTACCACCTAAGAAAGAGGAAATCGATTGTAATAATGACATATCGCCTCCTCTTTATAGTCTGTATTTGTGGGTTAAGGTGTTTTGTACGTTACGCATTAAGCGGAAACCCTCGCGAAGTACGCGCTTACTGAGATCGTCAAGGTTTTTAGGGTCAATGTTGTTGCTAAGTGCTAAGCCTTTTTCCTCTAAATCAAAGTGATGTTTCATGCGAATTAGTTGAATAAAAGCAAACACCTCAATACAACCCTTGAGCTGTTTCGGTTGTAAGTCTGATTTATCCATCACATCTTTGAGGCGATCCACGGTGTTAGTGGATGATGAACCATGCTGTAAAGCCAAAATACGAGCAATATCAACAATAATGGCAGCGCCATTAAATTTTAAGTTGATCGTGCCATCTTCACGAGTCGTGAAATCTTTGATTAAGCCGAGTGGTGGACGGTTTCTTAGGGCGTTTTGAGTTAAGAAACGTAGGAATAAGTCTTGAGTCTTAGCATAATTGCTTAACCAAGCTCTTAATTCCTCGGCTAAGGAGACATTACCAGCCACTCCTTTGAAATCAAAGAAAATAGTGGCATTTAATAAGGCCTCTGGATCTGGGTTATTAATCCAACGATTAAAGCGTTGCCTCCACTCTACATCGCTTAAGCAACATTCGGGGTTCATTGCCATGATATTGCCAGTACATAGTGGGAATCCAAGCTTATCTAAGTCGTGGTTCACATCGGTGGCAAAAGCTAATAGAGTCGCTCTGGTCTTTTCTAAATCATCGCCTGCTTTGAAAATAATGCCATTATCTTGGTCGGTGTAGAACAGTTGCTCTTCGCGACCTTCAGAGCCCATGGCGATCCAAACGTAATCGATTTTTTCTACTTCAGGGTGATCAGGTGTGCGAAGTTTGATTGTGGCACGTACTACTTGATCGTTTAGGTGTGAAATAAGATGTGTTAATTGCTCAATGGCTACACCTTGAGCCAACATATTTCTCGATAAATTTTTAATTTGATCGAGACTGCGGCAAAGGTCATCAAGGTTAGTTGCACTTTCAATGCCTTGAGCAATATCGGTTAGACCGACACGCTGTAGGGCAAAGAGATCGCGCTCTGAAACAACACCAAGTAGCTTTTCATTATTATCAACCACAAAAATATGTCTAAAACCATGTTTAGCCATCGTTAAAGCAGCTTCATAGGCTAAATTGCCAGCTGCTAGGGTGATAGGGTTTGACGTCATAAAGTCTGAAATTGGTCGGCTTAAATCCACTTGTGGAATCGCTACGCGACGTAAGACGTCATTGAGGGTAAAAATACCAAGGGCTTTTTTGTTTTCATCGACAACAGCCATTGAGCCAATATTGGTATCTGCCAAAATTTTTAAAACCTCACCAAGCGGTTTTTCTGGGCCACAAGTAATAACCTCGCGCTTTATTACGTGGCCTAGCTCAATTGATAAGGGTTGCTGCGTAGTTTGAGCGACCTGTTGGGTTCGTAAAAGACGCTTTGACTCTTCGAGTAGTGACGCTATACGAGCTTCACAAAAGGTTCTAAAGGTTGGACACTGCTCACGCAATTGGTGGAAAATCTTTGCCGGTACTTGATAAACAAAGCAGTCTGTAACAGCAACAAATTGAAGGGTGTTAGGTTGATTAGAAATCAACGGGCCGTAGGGGAAGGCATCACCTTCCTCATATTCAAAGGCATTTTTCTCAGTTTTGAGCTCTTTTTGTTCACGAGGACCGCGATGACTTTCTACAAAACCTTTTTTAATAATAAAAAAAGTATCGGGAGGACCGTCTTCGGTGGCATCGAGAATGATCTCGCCTGCCTTAAAGTAGTTGGTCTCGCAATTTTCAGCTAGTAGTTTGAGGTAGGGCATCTCCATACGCTGATATGGGTAAAACTGCTGTAAATGCGTGATCGTTGCACGAATGACTTCATCCATGAAATACCTCGGTTAATAATTAGTATGAAAGTGCTAATGATTTAGAGCGCTACGGTAAGACGAACCATGTTGAGACGAGCATCTTAAGCCACGTTGGCTGCATGTTGTGACTATACGCAACACGAGCGGGTGGATTTTGAGAGGGTTTTTCAACGATTAAGTATGAAAGCGCCATATTGTCTCCATGGTTTTTGCCTCAAATTTATCAAAAATTGATAGCTTTTTTATGTATGGCTTTTTATATAGCTTTTATCTAGAACAGTAATTTAGTTTGTAAAAAACAGTAATAGTAGTTAGCTTTTATTATCATAACTATAATATACATTCAAAAAGCACAAGAAAATTATAAAACGCTACTAAAGTAGGAGATAGTGTATGTCCCCAACCTGGGTCATTTTGGCCTCATTTATTTATTTGGCCATTTTATTTGGTATTGCATGGTTAGGGGACCGTTTTACTTTATATGAAAAACGCCCTTGGCTAAGACCTGCTGTCTATAGCTTAGCCTTAGCAGTATATTGTTCATCTTGGACTTTCTATGGAGCGGTGGGTAGTGCGGTGCGCTACGGTTGGAGTTATATCCCAATTTATTTAGGTCCAGTGCTGCTCTTTATCTTTTTTGGACGTTTTCTTGAGCGCTTGGCTTTGGCTGCTCAAACACAAAAAATTGTTTCTATTTCTGACTTTATGGCTAGTCGCTATGAGAGTTCTCAGCGTTTGGCAGGCTTAGTGACCATTGTCGCTCTAGTAGCTGTAGTGCCTTATTTAGCTCTACAGTTTAAAGCAGTGACCATGAGTATTGGTGTTTTCATTGGTCAGGAAATTTCTTCTATTGTTTTTGG
>JAAZGT010000055.1 GCA_012511095.1 Alcaligenaceae bacterium | reverse complement strand
GTGTTAGCGGACTGGATCGGGTTTTACAACCATCAACGGCCACACCAGTCCTTGGGCATGAAGTCACCCGTTGAAGTCAGAGAGGCTTTAGCGGCATAATGTGAGCAGAAAGTGCTGGGTCATTACAATTAACCGCTATTTATCGCGTTTTAACGACACTTAAACAACGTTATCAACACAGACTATTTGTAGCTGTTAAATACATAATTTTGCAAAAGTCCATTAGTAATTATGTAGCTTGCATAAAGCAAAAATTCTGCTAAAGTAGGAATTGTAGTCATAGACATTGAGAGGGGGTTCCTTATGAGTTCTACTAACTTAACTATTAACGGTCATCACTTAGAAATTACACCATCTATTCGTGAGTACGTTATCAAAAAAATCGATCGTGTTTTAAGACATACTGAAGGTGCTACGGCTGCTATTGTGAACCTCTCAGTCGAACCTCTTAAGCATCGTGCTGAGATCACCATACGCGTTCCTGGTAAAGAGCTTTTCTGCGAAGCCATCGAAGAGGACCTATACGCTGCTATTGATATTTTGTCCGATAAAGCTGACCGTATGGTTCTTAAGCACAAAAACAAGCAACACGATCGCGTACATGCTCAACAGCGACGTGCGGCTAGCTTATAACGCCTATTTTGACTGTCTAATTAAGAGTTAACGCTAATTTAGACAGTCTTGATCTTATATAAGCCATCGAATATTATTTACATATAGTAAAAATTACCCAGCATTTTGCTGGGTTTTTAATTCTTTTACTTGAATTTTAGTTATGATAGAACCCTCTTTACGGGGAAACCAACTCACTTATGAACCAACTTGCGAATATTCTGAGTGTCGAAAACATCATTCTCGACATTAACGTCACTAGCAAAAAACGCGTTTTTGAGCAAGCTGCTCTACTCTTTGAAAACAATCAGGGAGTTTCACGCTCGACTGTCTTTGACAGTCTTTTCTCTCGCGAAAGGCTAGGCTCCACCGCTTTAGGTCACGGCGTTGCTGTACCGCATGGTCGCATTCCCAACCTTAACAAACCCACTGCTGCCTTTATGCGATTAGCTAACGCTATTCCTTTTGATGCACCAGACAATATCAACGTCGGCATATTAGTTATTTTGCTAGTACCAGAAAATGCCACTCAAGAGCATCTAGAAATCTTAGCCACTTTAGCCAAAATCCTCTCTAATTCCAACACTAGAGAGCAATTACAAGCGCTAACAGATGCAGAGGCCATTTACGATCTATTCAGTAAACAATAAGAGCTAGGCAAAGGCTTATGATTACTATCCGAGATTTAATTAAAGAACACAAAAACACCTTATATTTATCTTGGATAGCCAACGCAGAGCGTGGCGACAAGGAACTCACTGATCACGCACTCTCTTCGGCCGATTTAATAGGCCACTTAAATATGGTTCACCCCGATCGTATCCAAGTCTTTGGGATCGAGGAAATCACTTTTTTTAAGCGCCTACCCAAAAGCAATCAATTACGCTCACTCAAAGAGCTAAAAGACAATGATGCGCCCTGCATTATCATTGCCGAAAACCTAGAGGCACCAGAGCTTTTACACGCTTTTTGTGTAGAGCAAGGCATACCATTATTAAGTAGCCCGGTCGATGCTGCTTATTTAATTGAAGTTATTCGTATTTATTTAAGTCGTTATTTTGCGCCTAAAACCCTAGTCCATGGCGTATTTATGGATGTATTAGGTTTAGGTGTATTAATTACTGGCGAATCAGGTTTGGGTAAAAGTGAATTAGCCTTAGAGCTAATATCAAGAGGTCATGGCTTAGTGGCTGATGATGTGGTCCACTTAACTCGCCCTGCACCCAGCGTCATCGAGGGTCGCTGCGATCCACTTTTACAAAATCTTTTAGAGGTTCGCGGAATTGGTTTGCTCGATATTAAAACGATCTTCGGTGAAACCTCAGTGCGACGCAAAATGAATTTAAAACTCATTGTGCAATTACTTAAGTCTCATGGCGATGATTTTGAGCGTCTCCCCTTTCAAGATCAAACCGAGGACATCTTAGGCCTGCCGGTACTACGTGTTAAACTAGCGGTTATAGCTGGACGTAACTTAGCCGTCTTGGTCGAAGCTGCTGTACGTAACACCATTTTAAAACTGCGAGGCATTGACACCCTAGCCGATTTTATGCAGCGTCAATCCTTAGCCATTAAGGAAAGTTCTAGCAATGAGCGAAACTCTAACGACAAATAACGAGATCTACCCTTTAGTATTGATCACAGGCATTTCTGGCTCAGGCAAAAGTGTTGCCTTAAACCAGTTAGAGGATCTAGGCTATTATTGCGTAGATAATTTACCGATACAGTTATTACACGATTTTGTGGCAACTTCGCGTGAAGCCAATATTGAGAAAGTAGCTGTAGCTATTGATATTCGCTCACCAGGCAATATCGGTGAGTTACCCGATATTATTACCGCTCTACGTAGTCGCGGCACCCCAGTCTTAACGATCTTCTTAGAAGCTAGTAATCAAGCCATTTTACAGCGCTATTCTGAGTCGCGTCGACGCCATCCTTTAACCGAAAGACTCACCGATCCAAGTGGTAAAGCACCCTCTTTAGAGGAATGTGTTCAATACGAAAGGCACTATTTAGCCCCATTAAAGTTGCAAGAACACAACATTGATACTTCAAATTTAAAGCCTGCACAACTTCGTGCATGGATAAAGGACCTCGTCGGAGTTGATACACGAAATATCCTCTTAACCTTCGAGTCATTTGCTTTCAAAGTAGGGGTTCCTACTAGTGCGGATCTCGTTTTTGATGTAAGATGTTTACCAAACCCTTATTACGACCGTGAACTGCGTCCCTTGACTGGTCGTGATGAGCCCGTAGCTTTATGGTTATCACAATTTGACATTGTGGATGAGCTAATTAACGACATCGCCAATTACATTAAAAAGTGGCTACCCTGTTATCAGCAAGACACACGCAGTTATCTTACTGTAGCCATTGGGTGTACCGGCGGCCAACATCGTTCAGTCTATGTTGTCGAGCAATTAGCCAAAATTTTCTCGAACCATATGCCGCTACGCGTCAGGCATCGAGCCCAGACGCCCAACCAATAATCTTATGAAACTTAAAAAATCGTTGTTATCAGCACTTTGTGCCGGCGGTTTATTAGTGTCAAACACTTCTTTAGCCGCCCTACAACAAGATAGTTCAATCAATCAAATAGTCGATGGCTCTAGTAGCCCAAAAGCAACTGAGTCTTTCCGTATCACCGTTAATGGTATTTTCCCAGAAAGTGAATACGAGCGATTATTTAACGGCACACTACAAAATGCGCCAACTTATAGCGAAGAAGAGCTTAAAGAGGCCATTAATCCAGTAGCTAAGTCTAAGCCAAACGCTAACTTAGAAACCGAACCAACCTTACGCGCCAAAAGCCAAAAAGGTTTATCTACTAATAAAGTACGTGCAAAACGTGGTAAATCCTATGTAGTCAAAGGTGTGCGTTACACCCCTTTTGCTTCTGTATCTGAGTTTACCCAGGTTGGCGAAGCTTCATGGTATGGCCCTGGCTTCCATGGTCGTAAAACCGCCAATGGCGAGCGTTACAACCAAAATGGCTTAACCGCTGCTCATAAAGAGCTACCCCTTAATAGCGTAGTTCGTGTTACCCACGAAGTAACGGGTAAAAGCGTTGTAGTACGCATTAACGACCGTGGCCCTTTCCACGGCAATCGTGTGATTGATATGTCTTATGCAGCAGCTAAGGCTATCGGCATGGTTAACCAAGGTAAAGCCAAGGTTAAAATTGAGCTATTACCCAAGGGTAAACCAACCCTCTAATAGGTTTTTATAGCTCTATTAATCATAAGCGCCTTACTTAAATAAGTAGGCGCTTTGTTGTCTCTGCTTAACTGCCTTTTAGGCTTAGTGCCGCTTGATAGGCCTCATCTCTAGAGACAGCCATCACCTTATTAAGGATTTTTGCACTATCTCGCACCGAGACGCCATGCCCCAATAACTCCTTAAGTAGTGGCATATAGTCTTGAGTAGTTGTTGACTCTGATGGCGCTTCAATGACCAACACGAACTCACCCTTTTCTCTTTGCTTGTCCGCAGCGAGCCACTCGAGTAGTTCGGCTATAGCCATGAGCCCAATTTCTTCAAAGCGTTTAGTTAACTCACGCCCCACCATAATGCGACGTGAAGGTTGATCTTTTGTTAGCTCAATTAAGACTTTAAAACATTCTTTTAAGCGGTGTGGTGTTTCATACATTACCACTGTCATTGGTTGTGCTAACCAATGCGCTAACCACTGTTGACGGGCATTTTTCTTAGGTGGCACAAAACCAGCAAAAGCAAAGGATGGATTATCATCCGTGGTAAAACCACTGGCCATGAGTGCAGTAATCACAGCCGATGGGCCAGGCACTGGGCACACCTTAAAACCCGCCTCATGAACCTTGGCGACCACCTTAGCACCAGGATCACTGACTGCTGGCGCCCCAGCATCTGATACTAGAGCAATGCGCTTACCCTCTGCCAATAGCTCAATTAATTTATCCGCTGCCGTCGCTTCATTATGCTGATGCGTTGCGATTAAGGGTTTATGAATAGCATAGGCATTTAATAAGACTTGGGTAGAACGCGTATCCTCACACGCAATGGCATCGACCATTTTCAAAGTATAAAGTGCGCGTTGTGACATATCGCTTAAGTTACCAATCGGCGTTGCCACCACATAAAGACAAGAAGATGGCCAATGCTGTTGCTGCAAACGTTGTTGCATCGACTCATTAATTAACTCATTGCCCTGAACCGTATCTATAGCAGTAGGACAATCTACTCCACCTTGAATCATTTCCATCTCCTAGCAATTAAGATTAGGATTTTAACCCTTTTCAGCGCTTAGGCGAGGCGATTATGAAAAACGATGATTCTAATATAGCGATTAATACAGGCACCTTAAAAAGCAAAATGCACTGCGTACCATCGGTTCAAGAGACAGTATTTACCTTGGCTGCTCAGCCACGCCTAAGACGGCCTTATGGACTTTATGGGCGTAAGCGTCGCCAACGTCACAACTCTATTACACAACAAAAGCAACAAAGCACAAAACCTCAGCCTTCACCCTCTCAAGTTCAGGGACAACGCTATGAGCAACTTGCTATAAGTTATTTACAAGCCCAAGGCATGGTATTAATCGCTAACAATTTACGCTGCAAATTGGGTGAGATTGATTGTGTGATGCTACACGATCAACACCTAGTCTTTGTAGAGGTCAGGCAACGTAGCCATAGTTTTTATGGTGATGCCACTGACAGCATAAGCAAACAAAAACAAGACAAAATCAAACGTACAGCAAATTACTTTTTGCCTAAACTATGTCAGCAGTTAAAACTACGAACCATACCGAGTTGCCGTTTTGATGTGATAAGCTTCAACGGTAACGATCTGAAGCCCCAATGGCTTAGCGATGCCTTTAGATGATTTACTAAGCTAATATTAAGATCAGCAATAGCACAATGAAACTTTAAGCTATGATATTAGTCTACTGTTTTAAATCAATCATTCTATCTATTTAAACATGAGCAACTTAAATCGCATCGAGCAACATTTCCTAGATAATGCCGCCCTTGTACAAACAAGTTTGGAAGTGCTTGCTAAGCCCCTACAACAAGGTATTGAGTTAATGTTTCATACCATCAGCAATAACGGTAAGGTATTGGCTTGCGGTAATGGCGGTTCCGCCGCTGATGCACAGCATTTTATTGCTGAGTTAGTGGGTCGCTTTGAGCGCGAACGCTTCCCTTTAGCAGGTGTCGCACTTAATACTGACACATCTATCTTGACTGCGGTTGGCAACGACTACGGCTATGATCAGGTATTTGAGCGTCAAGTGCGTGCCCTAGCCCAACCCGCTGATTTACTGGTAGCCATCTCTACAAGTGGTCACTCCACTAACGTCATTCGTGCCATTGAGGCCGCAAAAGAGTATGATATTCCAGTGATTGCCTTAACTGGCAAAGGCGGCGGTGCAATTGGCGACATGCTAACATCTAACGATGTGCATCTATGTGTGCCCCATGACCGCACAATGCGGATTCAAGAAATCCATATTTTACTTTTACACATTTTATGTGATGGTCTAGATGCGGCCATTCTTGGAGATTAAGGCATGTCATCAACTTCCAAAGCTATGATTAAAACCAATTTATCCAAACAGTTCAAAACTCGTCAATTATTAGTTGCCGCTATTGTCGGTAGCTCTATCTTATTATCTGCTTGTGTGCCTCTTATGGTGGGTGGTGTAGCTACGGGTGTGGCTACGGTGGTGAGTGATCGTCGCCCTGCAAATATGCAGGCCAATGATAAGAAAATCACAGTTTATGCAGAGCATAAAGCTAACGGCGCTGTGCCAAGAAACACTTCTAGAATTAATGCCATGACGTTTAACCACCGCGTTTTATTAACCGGTGAGGTTGCTTCCGAAGAGCATAAACGCATCGTAGAGCAAGAGGTTCGCGAAATTGATGATGTAAGCGAGGTCGTCAACCAGCTTAAAGTGGGACCTACAGCTGATTTCGCGACACGTAGCAATGATACTTGGATTAGTACCAAGGTCAAAACCGATTTTTTAGCCAGATCAGGTGTACCTAGCGGCACCATTTTAACTACCACCTCACAAGGTGTGGTTTACCTCATGGGTCACGTTACTGCCGAAGAGGCTGATAAAGCCGCTAACTCTGCTGCAGGCGTCCAAGGTGTGGTGCAGGTGGTCAAAGTATTTGATATTACAACCACACCTGATAGTCTCACCCCTCAGACTAAGTCAACAACGCCGACTACAATCAATGAGCCGAGCACCACAGGTGGCACCCAGACTTTCCCTTTAAATAATGGTAATTAAAGCTTAAAGAGAGTATCAGATGAAGAAAGGTTTTATTGTTTTCATCGCCGCGGTAGTGATCGCATTTGTTGGTCTATTTACATACAACACGGTTATTGCTAGCAAGTCGGCACCAGAGGTTAACTACACCACGCTTGATGGTCGCAACTTCACGACGCAAGATCTGCAAGGCAAAGTGACGATGGTCAAATTCTGGGCCACAGACTGCGTAACTTGTATGCGTCAAATGCCTGACACCATGGCAAATTATGCAAAATACAAATACCAAGGCTACGAAACCGTTGCCGTCGCAATGAAGCATGACAAAACAGAGGCTATTAATCGCCTAATTCAAGAGCGCGGCTATGATTTTCCTATCGTTCACGATAGCGATGGCAGCATTGCCAAAGCTTTTGGGGACGTACGCTTTACACCCATTGCTTTTTTAGTAGACCGCAAAGGCAAAATCATTAAGAGCTTTATTGGTGATTATGATCAACGTTTATTTATTGAAGAGCTAGAAAGAGCTTTAGCTCAAAGTTAATCATTCAATAAACCGCCTTATAACAATTTTAATTAGAGACCATCATGACTGACACAGTGATTACACCAGCCATTAAAGCCGAGATTATTTCAGAATCGATGCCTTATATCCGTCGTTTCCACGGCAAAACCATTGTCATCAAATTCGGTGGCAATGCCATGATTGACGAAAACCTGCAAAAGACCTTTGCTCATGACGTCGCTCTTTTAAAGCTTATCGGTTTAAATCCAATTGTGGTACACGGCGGTGGCCCACAAATTAACACCGCCCTTAAGCGCTTAGGCAAAGAAGGCACCTTTATCCAGGGTATGCGCGTTACAGACGCTGAAACTATGGAGGTGGTCGAGTGGGTTTTAGGTGGTCAGGTACAGCAAGATATCGTTATGATGATCAACCAAGCGGGCGGTAAGGCAGTTGGCCTAACTGGTAAAGACGGTGGCCTAATCAAAGCCAAGAAAAAGCTCATGGAAAACCAAGAAAACCCAGATAAGCCATTAGACATTGGTTTTGTGGGCGATATCCAGTCAGTTGATCCCTCAGTCATTAAGGTATTACAAAACGACCAGTTTATTCCTGTGATCAGCCCGATTGGCTTTAATGAAGAAGATGATTCCGTCTACAACATTAACGCCGACCTAGTCGCTGGTCGCATTGCACAGGTGCTCATGGCCGAGAAACTCGTGTTATTAACCGATATTCGAGGCGTTTTAGATAAAGAGCAAAATTTATTACGTCGCCTTAATACTAAATCAATTAACGAATACATCGATGATGGCACCATCTCAGGTGGCATGTTACCCAAGGTTGCTGGAGCGCTTGAGGCAGCTAATGCAGGCGTTAACTCAGTACATATTATTGATGGTCGTGTACCCCATAGCTTATTGCTAGAAATCCTGACCAATGAGGGTGTGGGTACGATGATTACGGTTTAACTCAGGAAGATGAGCAACCGTCGATTTATACATCCACTCCAAGCTAAAAGTCGATCATATCGCGCGAAGAAATCACCCGCTTCGCGCGTTTGGTTTTTTGACCTAGATAACACCATTCACGATGCCTCACATGCGATTTTTGAGCAGATTAGCATCGGTATGGTTAATGTGGTGATGGAGCATATGGCGCTCGACAAAGTGGCCGCTAAGGCGCTTTGTGAGCTTTATTGGAAGCGCTATGGTGCCACCATGATTGGCATGCATAAGCACCATCAGCTAGATGCAGAAAAGTTTTTACTTGACTCACATGGCTTCGAGGTGGATCATTATATTAAATTTGAACACCATTTGCCAGCTCTATTAGATGCAGTGCCAGGCACAAAATATATTTTGACTAATGCGCCCGAGCATTATGCGGTTCAAGTATTAAAAAGTTTAAATATTAACCAATACTTTGAGGGCATTTGCGCTGTTAATCATATGGTGGTACAAGGCGAATACAAGCCGAAACCCTCACGCGCCCTATTGCGACAACTACAAGCAAGCCTCAACTTAAATCCACAACAATGTGTTTTGGTTGAGGATACCTTGAGCAACTTAAAATCAGCTAAAAAAGAGGGATGGCAAACCGTTTATATTTACCATCCTGATACCCCATTTGGGCCACAACAGATTTTAAGACCCGCCTATGTGGATTTACGCGTACGCTCTCTGTCAGAGCTATTAAGGCATCCCTTTGCACAGCAATAAACAAAAAATAGAGCTTGAGATGCCAAATCCTAAATAATTACTCAGACTTTGCTTTCATCGTTTGAGTTAAGCGATTAGCATCAGCATAACCAGAGATACGTTTACCATTGTCAAATAACAGTACCGGCGTGCCTGCTACATTTGCACCATGCATTACCTCAAGAACATCATTGACCTCATGATCACAGTTCTCATCTTTGACTTTTGGCAAGGCGACGTTTTTGCCCATCCAATCTTGCCACGCCTTAACCGGATCCTTAGCACACATCACTTGTTTTGTTTTTGTAAATGAGTCTGGACTTAAGGTTGGAGTAACAAAGGTATAGACAGTCACATCCATTTTCTTAAACTCGGCTTGTAATCTTTTGCACCAAGGACAATTAGGGTCTTCGAAAGTCACGATGCGATCGCCGCCCTTGCCATAAGTTGCTTTAAGCGCTAATTCTAAAGGCAATGAATCAATATCAATGCGATTCATCTCTGCCATGCTTAACTCAGTCAAGTTGAGCTGCTTATCTAGGTCATACAGTTGACCACCAAATACTACAAAATCACTATTGGCATTGGTATAAACAATACCCCCACGAACGCGCACCTCGTATAAGTTATCAAAAGGTGTTTTAATTACCTCTGAAACGGGTAATTCAATGCGCTCAGATATTGTTTTTTTGATCGTCTCTTCGACCGTTTTAGCAATGGCTGCTTGAGCCATTAATAAGCTCAGACCAGCTACGGCAACGCAGCTCGCTTTTTTAAACATAGTAGCAACTTGATTTGACACAAGAACTCCTCTCTTATTTCTTAATGAATGTACGTTTCAAGCTAAATAATATTAAGTGACAAGAAACTAAGCCCCTAGTTCCCAGCGGCCGAACGAACGAAGTATTTTTTCAAAAAAGGCATTTTATCAACAACCTTTAGACCTGCATTGCGAGCCATGGCCACCATCGGTGATCTAATGGCAAATAAGCGATAAAGACCATCGGTGGCAAAGCGCATATTGAAAATCGCCTCGGCGCGTTGATTTCTATAACGCTGCAATAAACGCAAATCGTTGATATCACGCACCGACTCTCGCTCGATCAATATCTTACAAAGGGTCTCGACATCGCCTAGACCTAAGTTAAGCCCCTGCCCTGCAAGTGGATGCACTCGATGCGCTGCATCGCCCACCAAGGCCACGCTAGGCCCAATCATGCCTGAACTCTCAAAGGTTAAGGGAAAACCAAACATCGGACTACGTAAGCTCAGCTCGCCCAAACGCCTTTGCGCAATAGCCTGTAAAGCAGGTGGTAAACGCTCGGCTAACTCCTCGGGCGACATGGCCTGATACTTAGCGGCTAAATGCTGTGGCGCTGACCAAACCATAGAAACCTGATGACCATCTTGAGTGTCTGGTAAAGGTAAAAAAGCCAAAACACCAAAATCACCAAACCACTGAACCGCCGTATCTAAATGTGGCTTTTCTACATTAAGCTGAGCCACTAAGCCGGTATCACCATAAGCCTTAAACTCATGACGAATAGAACAAGCCTGACGCACGGTTGAACGCGCACCATCTGCACCAATTAATAGCTTTGCTTTGATTATCTGACCTGAGCCACATTCAATCTGCCCCTGCCATTGCTCAAAGCTCTTAAAAGTGTCATCAATCCATGGCACCCCATACACCTTGAGCGCATTATATAAGGCATTTTCAATTTCACCCGACTCAACGATATAGGCCAATTCGAGCATTTGCGATTCTTGGGCATCAAGTACAATCACACCATCAAGGTCACCATGAACCTCCATTTGGCGCACTGGATTACGACGCTCAGCTGGCATCATCTGCCACACCCCTAGACTCTCTAGGAAATTCTGACTGGCTAAAGAAAT
>JAAZGT010000054.1 GCA_012511095.1 Alcaligenaceae bacterium | reverse complement strand
TTTAGAACACACCGAGTCATGGCAAAATTAATCAGCCCCCTTCCCTCACTTGGCGCTATTATTTTGGCTGGTGGTCAAGGTAGACGCATGGGCTATCAACAAAAGGCTTTATTAAGATTTAATAAACGTCCTTTAATTGATTACGCACTAGATAAGGTACGTCCTTATACCGATCAAATCGTCATTAGTGCCAATGAGGAAATAAAAACTTACGAGGCCTATTCATATCCAGTGGTGAGTGATTTAAGCGAGTATTATCAACGCGGTCCATTAGCTGGTATTTTTAGTGCCTTGTTGACAATGCCTGAGGCTATCGAATTTATTCAAGTACTACCCTGTGATACCCCTTTTATTCCCGATACTATTGCTTTAAGCTTTAACAATTATCTTTTAAACAATCCAGAAAAAGAATTAGTGATCGCAAGTACCGCAGGCAAAGCGCACCCTGTTATCATGCAATGTCGTCGCTCAATTGCTCTTAAACTCAAAGCATATCTAGACGATCCAAGGCTAAAAAATCGGGTCATGGGTTTTATTAAAAGCTGCGATTATGGCATCATCGAATTCGATGATCCAAAAGAATTTACGAACATAAATGATCTTAGCCTGCTACAAGGTTAATTATTTAAAAGGACATTATGAGAGATTATTACGACGCCCTTAAAGACTTATTGGCCAATGCTCAAGTCAGCGACAAAATCGAAGAAGTTGCCCTCGAAGACGCCGAAGGCAGAATCCTAGCTAAAGAGTTATTGGTTCAATACGATGCCCCACAATTCGATAATAGCGCCATGGATGGTTATGCTGTTAAGGATATGAGTCGTCAAGAATGGGAAGTGATTGGCACCATATCTGCTGGTGATCAAAGCGCTCAATTCGACTTAAAAGATGGTCAAGCGGTACGTATTTTTACTGGCGCGGGTATGCCTAAAAACTGTGACTCAGTAATTCAACAAGAGTTAGTTGAGCGGGATGACAATACAATACGCATTGCAGAACCTTTCCCAGCTGCTAAAAACATTCGTTACCAAGGTGAAGAGCTTAAAAAAGGTAAGGTCTTATTAGATGCTAATCGCGTGATTAGCCCTGCAGCCATTGGTTTATTAGCTAGTCAAGGCTATGCTACTGTCCCCTGCTTTAAGAAGATACGTGTTACTGTATTTTCAACCGGTGACGAGCTAACGCCACTAGGTCAACCTTTAGAAGTTAACCAGATTTACGATTCAAATCGCCCTATGCTGCTTAGTATCTTTAAACGCTTTAAGTTTTTAGAGGTCAGTAGTGGTGGCTCTATCGAAGATAGTTTAGAAGCACTAAAGTCCCATATCACTAAGGCTTCTGAGACCGAAGATATTCTTATTTTCTCAGGTGGTGCCTCAGTAGGTGAAAAAGACTTTTTAAAACAAGCCTTAGAGCAACTTGGTGAAATTGAACACTGGCTGATGGCCATCAAACCTGGTAAACCCTTTGGTTGGGGTAAGGTCGGTAAAAATACCAAGGTGTTTTTACTGCCTGGTAACCCAGTAGCAAGCTTTGCCACCAGCTTACTATTAGCTATTCCAGCCATTAAACGTATTGCAGGTATTAGCTTAGATAAGGCCACACCTTTTAACTTTAAGGCCCAAGCCGCTTTTGAAATTCCAAAGAATAAGAGTATCAGACGTGATTTCAGACGTGGTGTACTTAAAAATGATGAGCAAGGGGTTTGGGTTGAGTTATTAACAACTCAAGATTCTCATATGCTTTCAGGGATTACTTATGGCGATGTGTTGGTCGAAGTACCAATTAAACAAAACATAGCACGAGGTGATTTACTTAATGTTTATCCGCTAACTGCTCTCTAACAGAGTATCGCCTGACTTAAAATTGGAGCGCACATATTTATAATGTCCGCTCCAAACACTAAGTAATAATACGCTCAGCGCCGTTATAAACTACTTGGCGATTAGGTCGTGCAAAACCAACTAAGGTTAAGTTAGCCTCTTTTGCCAAATCAACAGCAAACTGAGTCGGAGCCGATACAGCAACCAAGCAAGATATACCACTCAGGGCAGACTTTAAAACCATCTCATAACTGGCACGACTAGACACCACGACAAAGCCGTCTTGCCAAGCCACCTTTTTTCTCATGGCATA
>JAAZGT010000053.1 GCA_012511095.1 Alcaligenaceae bacterium | reverse complement strand
TTGACAGGGTTTTTATTAACCAACTGCTCAATACGCACATTACTTAGTCGATGGCGTAAGCGGATATCCTCTTCACGATTAACGGTCACATTGAACATGACCAAACCCTTGATTTGACGTGCTAAAAAGCTAGCGATCACACATGCAAATACCACCAAAACAGCAATTGACTGGTTTTGTGACATCTCGATCATCATAATAATCGCCATCAGAGGAGCACTAGAAGCTGCAGCTAAAAACGCACCCATACCTAAAATCACAAAAACAGGACCATAAACTGCCAGCTCAGGAAAGTATATCATTGCAGTTTGCAGCATTAATAAAGCAACTGCCGCACCAATAAACATAATCGGCGTAATCACACCACCTACAGCACCTGAGCCCACAGAAATTAAGGTCGCCAGCACTTTTAATAATAAGAAAGTAGCAAGCAACTGCCAAGTCCAATCAGCACCATGAATTAAGGTCGCCACAATGGAGTCGCCATTGCCACCCAAACGCGGATCATAAAGTAAAAACAAACCTGCAACCAAACCTGCAAGCCCCATACGTATGGCCAAATGCACTGGCATTAATTTAAAACCTCGTTTGGCCCAGTCTAAACCCCTGAGGAATAAAGGCGATAAAATACCGCCCAATACACCCACAATAATGGCGCTAATCACGAGCTCGGCACTAAGAGAAATCGCTAGATCAACCTTATATGGCAACATATGCGTTTTAAAATAAACCGTCGTTAGGTGGCCAGCCATAGCGGCAAGCAATAAGGGGGCCAAAATACCCATGGCCATACTACCGACCACGATCTCAGCCACAAATAAAGCACCTGCGATTGGCGTATGATAAGCCGCTGAAACAGCACCTGCTGCACCACAAGCCACCACTAAACGGAGTTGCCTAGCATCCATAAAGAAAAATCGACCTATGGCCGATGAGAACATTGCGCCCATGTGGATCATCGGACCCTCACGACCAATGGAGAAGCCCGAAGTAATCACTGTTAACGATGACAAAATACGTAATACGCCCTGCTTAATCGATAAACGGCCGTCGCCTAGTGCCACCGCCTCCATGTAATCGGAGTTGGTGTCAGTTTTGATACTCGCTGACCAAGTCAATAACAAACCACCGATAATACCTGCTAGACAGGGGTAAACAAGGGTTTGCCAAGTATTGTATTTGCCCACAATACTGTCAATGCTGCCTAATTCGCCCACCATGAGGTATTGCAATAAGTTTACGCCTTTAAAAAAGAGCAAGATTGCGAGGGCACCAATAACCCCCATCAATACTGCCCAAAAAAGCAGTATGACTTGAGTGTTAAAAATTCGTCTACGCATTAAGCGACGACGAAAAACATTTATGCGACGATTGATCATAGAGCGAGCTGTTGTGGCTTAAAAATAATAGATTTTAAGCCCCAAACATAGAGTTTATTAGGAAATAAGCAAAGAGGCTGTTAAAATCAGCAATCAAAATACTATTTTACTGAAAACACACACTTTATAAGATTAAATTAACTTTATGGCCGTTTTTACTCCCGTATCCCATGAAGCCGCCCGAGAAATTTTACTAGATTACGATTTAGGCGAGTTTGTATCTTTGCAGGGCATTACTGCGGGTATTGAAAATACTAATTACTTTTTGACTACCACTGAGGGTGAGTATGTTCTCACCATTTTTGAGGTATTAACAAAAGAGCAAATCCCCTTCTACTTAGATTTAATGTACGGTCTGGGCATGAAGAAGCAGGCAGTACCGATGCCACAAAAACGTAAAGATGGCACTATCTGGGGCTTATTCGAAGATAAGCCCATGTCCATTGTGAATCGTTTAAACGGCGGTTGGGAAGCACATCCAAGTGTTAGACATTGTGAGATCGTAGCGCGTGCTCAGGCTCGTCAACATATTGCAGCTCATGATCTTCCACTTAACCAACCCAATCTGCGTGGCTTAAGTTGGTGGCAAAAGACCTACCCTGAAATTAAACCGTATTTAAGCAAGGATCTACAGGATCTTTACGAGAAATCTTTAGCCGAACAAGTTGAGATTCAAAACGACTGGACTTGGCGTCAAATGCCCGGTGGTCCGTGCCATTGTGATTTATTCCGCGATAACGTGTTATTTGATGGTACCTACGAACACCCTAGTTTAGGCGGTGTGATCGACTTCTATTTTGCGGGCGTTGACCGTTGGATTTTTGATGTGGCCGTAGCCGTTAACGACTGGTGTATTGATCGCGATAGCGGTGAATTAATCCCTGAGTTGGTTGAAGCCTGGCTAAGTAGCTACCACCAAGGTCGCCCATTTACCGACGCTGAACGTGAGCTATGGCCGGTAGCCCTAAGAGCTGCTGCATTACGCTTCTGGACTTCTAGGCTCTATGACTTTCATTTACCGCGTCCTGCTCAAAGTCTTAAACCACATGATCCGACTCATTTTGAGCGTATTCTCAAATCGCGCACCTATGGCGAGATTCCGCCATTACCTGCACGTTAAGAGGTTTGAATGCAAGCTTTAAAACTTCCTGCTAGCGCTGGTATTGACTGGCTTCGAAAAGGTTTTGCTATTTTTAAACAGCGTCCAGCCTTGTTTATTTGTTTAGCTTTTATTTGGAATTTTAATACCATCATCAGCATCCAACTCATGGGTTTTTTTGGGCTCTTTAGTGTTGCCTTAGTGCAGCCACTTTATATTGCCTTTATTTTATTGTTCTGCGATTTTATTAGTGAAGACAAAAAATTTAGCTTTGGCGATGCCTTTAAGTCATTTAGTGAGAGTAATCAGTTAAAAGCATTATTATTGGCAGGCTTGATATACGGTGTGATTCTCTTTGTTTTAGAGATGTTTTTCACGCCCTCTCTACTTAAAGAAAGTGAGGTAGCTAAGATACTTGCAACAAGCGCTCAAGGTGAAATGACTGCAGAAAGCTATGCAGCAATTGCAGGTGCTATCAATCCCGTGACAATTATTGTCATGTTTGTTTATACCGTTGTACTCACCTTGGTTTATTGGTTTGTACCGGCTTTGATTTTATGGGACCGTGTAGAGGTTATTAAATCAATTGTTTTCTCTACAATTGGCGTGATTCGCAATATACCAGCTTTTATCACTATGGCTATACCTGCACTTGGTATCGGCTTTGTGATTTGGAGCTTAATTGTTTTGTCCATATTTTCTGGAAGTATGGGCGCTTTTGTTGCTTTTATTTTGCAACTTCTTTTAATATCACTATTGATGACTATTTACTGTGCGATGTATGTGAGCTATAAGCAAATATACCAACGTTAATAGTAGCCTTATAGAGATAGATCGTTAAATACTGAAATCAACACCATTGTGAGGTATGTTCATTATGTACAAAAAATTATTCACAGCGACTGCAATTACTCTGAGTTTAACGGCCTGTCAAGGTATGGACGTTGCTGGTATGGTGGGCGCTGCGGCGACACTCGCAAGCGCTGCTAGTATTAGTGAC
>JAAZGT010000327.1 GCA_012511095.1 Alcaligenaceae bacterium | reverse complement strand
TGTGAGAATGTCGCTACTTGATGAATATTCCTATAAGAGTGACAGTGATGAAAGATTTTGATTTGGATGATATTCCAGCTAATAAGACAGAAACCACCCCTTTTCATGAACTAGTAGAGGCGGCACAGTCGCGTCGCGGTTTTTTAAAGGCTGGTTTAGGTCTTGGTGTAATTGGCTTTTTTGGTTTAGGTCTAAACTCAACTTTTGCTAAAGAAAACCTGAAACCCCAACATGCGAGCTTAGCAGAATTTAATCCTAAAGAGATTGCAAATTTTGTTGGCTTAGAGGCCAATACCCTTGATACGGTAACGGTGCCCGAGGGCTATCGTTATGCGGTAATTAACCGTTGGGGCGATAAGTTGCACGCAAATTCACCTGAGTTTATTGGTGATGCTAGTGATAATGCAGCGGCTCAATTACAGCAAGTGGGTTATAACCACGACGGTATTCATTTCTTCCCTATTGACTCTAAAGACAGTATCAGTGGTAGTAGCAAAGAGGGTCTCTTAGTAACTAACCATGAGTACGTGACACCAGAGTTTTTCTACCCTAAAGGTGTGATCCCAGGCGGTGACGCTTGGACTGAGGATTGGGTACGTAAATCACAATATGCCCAAGGTGCTTCTGTAGTGCATGTTCGTTTAAATGAACAAGGTCTATGGGAGCCGGTTTTAGATTCAAAATATAACCGCAATATTAATGCGACGACCTTAATGGAATTAGTTGGTCCAGCGATGGGCAATAGCTTTGTACGTACCAACAAAGACAAAGAAGGTCGCGAAGTTTACGGTACCTTCGGTAACTGCGGTAATGGCTACACTTATTGGAATACCTACCTAACCTGTGAAGAGAACTTCACGGACTACTTTGGTGTGGGTAATAGAAATGCCGATGACGTTAAATACGATGACTACCTTAATGACAAGCAATTAGCGGGTTTAAAGCGTTACAAAGGTTCAAGCAAAACCTCTGATGAGAATTATGTTTGGGATGCCTTTGATGAGCGTTTTGATTGGACCGTTGAACCCAATGAGGTAAACCGTTTTGGTTGGGTGGTAGAAATTGACCCATTTGACCCAGAGTCTAAACCTAAAAAGCTCACAGCCTTAGGTCGCTTCAAACATGAAAATGCCGCCATTACTTTAGCCCCAGACAATCGTGTGGTGGTTTATATGGGTGATGACCAGCGCAGCGAATATATCTATAAATTCGTATCTGAGGGTAAGTTTGACCCATCAAATGACGCAGCAAATCGCAAGTTATTACACGAAGGCACGCTGTATGTGGCGGTATTTAGCGATAACAAAGCCACAGATGGTGAGTTCATGGGTACAGGTAAGTGGGTGCCACTCGTATTAGATACACCAACCGTCGATGGTCGTCGTTTAGGCGATATCTTTGCGGATATGGGTGAGTTACTAGTGTATACGCGACAAGCAGCGGATGCAGTGGGTGCTACACCAATGGATCGTCCTGAGTGGGTTGCGGTGCATCCTCATAGTAAAGAGGTTTTTGTGACCCTAACCAATAACTCAAATCGCGGTAGCGACAAAGAGCGTTTCCCTGATGGTCCTAAACATCCTGATGTCTTCGGCCCTAACCCGCGCAACAAAAACCCCTATGGTCAGATTGTACGATGGGTTGAAAGCGGTAGTGATGCCACTGCCGA
>JAAZGT010000326.1 GCA_012511095.1 Alcaligenaceae bacterium | reverse complement strand
GAGTGACACACGCGAGCACAGGTATCGACGTTGTTATTACCAAAGCCTGCACGAACTAGTTTTTGTACTAAATAGGTTTCCTCGTTAGTACAACGTGAGGAGGTTAGGCCACCCACGGAATCGACACCATACTTCCTTTGAATGCGTTTGATTTCACTGGCGGCATGGTTGAGCGCTTCTTCCCAACTGACTTTTTGCCATGGTTCATCTATGCTACGGCGAATCATAGGGGTGGTAATACGTTCTGGATGATCTGCGTAGCCCCATGCAAAGCGACCCTTAACACAGGCATGACCTTCATTGGCCTTACCGTCTTTCCAAGGGGTCATACGGACTAGCTCTTCGCCCTTAAGCTCAGCCTTTAAACCACAGCCTACGCCACAATAAGCACAGGTAGTGATGACGGCGTGAGTCGGTTGACCTTGTGCAATTACAGTGTTTTCCATTAAAGCACCGGTAGGGCAGTCATTAACACAGGCACCACAAGAGACACAGTCACTTTCTAAGAAATTGCCATTAGGTCCAGTACTAATAACCGAGTCAAAACCACGATTTTCTACTGTTAAAGCAAAGGTACCTTGAGTTTCTTCACAAGCTCTCACACAGCGACTACAGACAATGCACAGGCTAGGGTCAAAGGTGAAGTATGGGTTGGATTTGTCAGACTCAGCTTGGAGATGATTTGCCCCCTCAAAACCATAACGAACCTCACGTAAACCCACTTGTCCAGCAGTGTCTTGTAATTCACAATTACCATTAGCTGGACACATTAAACAGTCTAAAGGATGGTCTGAAATATATAGCTCCATCACATGACGACGTAAGTCATTGATACGTTTGTTTTCAGTGGTAACCACTAAACCATCTTCTACAGGGGTTGTGCAAGAAGCTGGAAAACCGCGACGTCCCTCAATTTGAACAATACAGATACGACAAGAGCCAAAAGACTCTAATGAATCAGTAGCACATAATTTAGGGATAGTAATGCCCGCCATAATAGCGGCGCGCATAATTGAAGTGCCCGCTGGCGCCTGTACCTCGTGGCCATCAATGGTTAAGGTCACAAGCGTGTCGCTAATGACTTCAGGTGTACCTAGGTCGCGATCGCGAATAACAACTGTTTCTAACATAATTTAAACCCCTTTTTGTTTAAAGTCTTCAGGGAATTTCTTAAGTGCGGATAACACCGGCATGGGCGCCATGCCACCAAGAGCACAAAGAGAGGTGGCGATCATGGTGTCGCAAAGCTCCTCTAATAACAAGGTATTATCTTCTGCATGAATGTCTTGGCGTATTTTTTGGATAAGCTCTACCCCTCGAGTCGAACCAATACGACAGGGGGTGCATTTACCGCAAGACTCAACCGCACAGAAAGCCATGGCACTTTCAGCCATGTCTGACATATTGACGGTATCATCAAAGGCGACAATACCACCGTGACCAATCATCGCATCGATGGCTGCATAGGCTTCGTAATCAAGGGGAATATCCCATTCCTCAGCGGATAAATAGGAACCAAGTGGTCCACCAACTTGAGCAGTTTTTAATTCTAATCCTGTAGCGCTACCACCACCGAAGTCATAAAGTAATTCATTTAGGCTTAAACCAAATGCCTTTTCAACCAAACCGCCACGTTTGATATTGCCCGTAATTTGAAAAGCTAAGGTACCACGTGAGCGTCCCATGCCATAGTTCTCATAATAACTTGCACCCTTAGCTAAAATAATTGGAACGGTAGCCAGAGAGACGACGTTATTAACTACGGTTGGCTTATTCATAAAACCTTGTAGCGCAGGTAGAGGTGGTTTATAGCGTACCGTGCCACGTTTCCCTTCAAGACTATTAAGCAAAGAAGTTTCCTCACCACAAATATAAGCGCCTGCACCTTTGCGTACCTCTAGATCAAAGGATTTTCCTGAACCCAAGATATTTTTACCTAAGTAGTTTGATGCATAGGCACGTTCGATGGCTTTAGAAAGTACCTCATAAGCAATAGGGTATTCTGAACGAAGGTAAATATAACCACGGCTAGCACCAACAGCTAAACCCGCGATAATCATCCCTTCAATTAAACAATAGGGATCCGCTTCGATCAGAATACGATCGGAGAAAGTACCTGAGTCACCCTCATCGGCATTACAAACAATATATTTTTGATCGCTAACTGCCTCTTTAACCGTTTGCCATTTAATGCCAGTAGGGAAGGCAGCGCCACCTCGACCACGCAAGCCAGAATCAGTAACTTCTTGTACTATTTGTTGAGCATCCATAGTAAGGGCTTTGCTT
>JAAZGT010000325.1 GCA_012511095.1 Alcaligenaceae bacterium | reverse complement strand
TTAATTTAGTGGCCGATGTAGATAAATATGAAGAGTTTATGCCTTGGTGTGGTGGCTCAGAGATTAAAGAGCGCTTCGAAAATGGCTTAATTGGCTCTGTTACTATTGCGCTTTCAAAAATCAAACAAACCTTTACTACACGTAATACACATGATTTTCCTAATCATATCCATCTTGATTTAGTTGATGGTCCTTTTTCGGCTTTAACTGGTGATTGGGTCTTTACACCGTTAGCTGAAGATGCCTGTAAGGTTGAGTTTACTCTAAATTACGCCTTTAATAGCAGACCCCTAGAATTTCTTTTAGGGCCAATTTTTAATAAGGTAGCTAATAGTTTTATTGACTCCTTTAGTAAAAGAGCAGAGCAGCAATACGGTGAGGCTTTCTAGTCTTTATGATCACAGTTCAAATTATTTTTGCCTCAAATCCTCAGCAGATTTGGCAGCGTGAGTTGCAATTGCCACATGCTTTGAGCATATCTGAGGTATTAAAACAAAGTGGCATTTACCAAGACTTTCCCGAATTAATCAATAATCTTAAGGGGGTTGGGGTCTTTGGTTTGGTAAAAACCCTAGACGACAATGTCGCTGACGGTGACAGAGTTGAAGTCTATAGGGAGTTAAACTTTGATCCTATGGAGTCAAGACGTCGTCGCGCCGCACATAAAAAAGCCGGCATCCTTAAAAAGAAACATTTAAAAGCCGACCGTTCTAAACGTTTTGAATACATAGAACATAAAGACAAACAATACAAAAGGAGGGAGTATGAGTGATGTTGTTTTATTTTCGACCATAAATAGTGGTGATAAGCTAATCGCTGTCGCCACATTAAATCGCCCCAAGGCTTTAAATAGTCTTGACCTTGAAATGGCGCAATTATTAGATAAACAATTAAAAGCTTGGGAAGAAGATGAGCAAGTTGTTGCTGTGATCTTAGACTCAGCGGGTGATAGGGCATTTTGTGCTGGTGGGGATATCACCAGTGTTTATCAAGGTATGCTCGAAAATAAAAGCGGTAAACCATTAGATAATCAATACGCCGTTGATTTCTTTAAAACTGAGTACCGTTTAGATTATTACTTGCACAATTATAAAAAGCCAGTGATTGTTTGGGGTCGTGGCATTGTGATGGGTGGTGGTATTGGCTTGTTGGCAGGTGGTAGTCATCGAGTAGTTAGTGATGATGTTCGCTTAGCGATGCCTGAAGTAACCATCGCTTTATTCCCTGATGTGGGGGGTAGTTGGTTGTTGCCACGCTTGGCGGGCAAAACTGGTCGCTTTTTAGGAGCTACCGGTGCCATTGTTGGTAGTGATGATGCGTTATTTACTGGCTTAGCAGATTATGCTATGCCTACCGAATCGTGGGATGTCTTTGTTGAAAAGCTAGCAGCTCAGGATTGGCCAACCTACCCATGTAAGCGTCGTACTCGAATCGAGCGCGATGATTTAGTACATGATGTTTTGTCTGAATTTGCGCGTATTGAACCTAAAGAAGCTGGCCCAGTTCAGAAAAATTTTGACCTTATCAATGAAATCTGTTCTGTGCGTGATTATAAGCGTGTTTATAAGGCCATTGCAAAGCTTGCTGAGCATGAGGATGAGTGGCTTTCTAGAGCTGCTAGCACGATGTTAAGTGGTTCTGCTTTTACAGTAGGTTTGGCTTTAACCCTGCAAGACTACTGCAAAAACATGTCTCTTAAAGAGGTGTTTGAGCTAGAGTATATTGTGGCTTTACACTGTTGTGCTGATGGTATGTTCCAAGAGGGTGTACGTGCTTTATTGATTGACAAAGACCGTAATCCAAATTGGCGTTACAAGTCCATTGACGATGTAGATATTAATACTATCTATGAGTACTTTGAGGCACCATGGGCCGAAGATGACAAAGCTGCTTTAAAATTAGACTAGTTTTAAAAATCAAGCTTAAAATTACTAAGGGATGCTTTAAAAGCATCCCTTAGTGTATGTAGCTAATTAGTTTTCTGGTTTTTCAAGAGCATAAGGTGGACTCTGCACTGTAAGTTTAGGTCCATCTTGAGCGCCTAAATGCAGAGGAGCATCATTAGTACCATCTACTGCCTCTAAGCGAGTTTCGAAAAGCACCCAAGTACCTTTGTCGTCAGGCAAGTGAGCAATATTGACAATTTGACCAATCGGATTATCATCTTGGAAAATATCAGCCCCAACGGCAATATCATTAGCGCTTTGAGCTGTGTAACCGATATAACTGCGACGCTTTAAAGTGCCGCGATAATGACTACGTGCCACTACCTCTTGACCAGGGAAACAACCCTTTTTAAAGTTAACGGCACCAATGGCATCAAAGTTAATACTTTGTGGAATAAACTCTTCTTTATTAGCGAGCTCAACCCAAGCGGTAGCATTAACAATATCCTGAGCGGTCCAGTAAACGGCATCAGAGGCATTTAACTCAATGTTTTCAACCTTTGATAGTAATTGCACAGGGTCAATTTCAGTGGTTTCAGCTACTGTTGAAACAACTAAATAGCGTTGCTCTTTGGGACCCGAAGGGAAACGAATCCAACTTTGCTGATCTTGTTGGTGAACCGCAAATTTAGATTTACTAGCTAAATCATCAGGAGTAAAGTCTACATTAACGTGTTCTGACCATAGTCCTAAAGGAGTAGAGTTTAGCCCTTCTAGTACTACTTTATTGCGTAAGACAAACATTCTTAAGCGCTTTAAAGTAGCCTCTAAAATATCTTTTTTTATGACTAGATAGTACGTGTCGGCAGCCTCGGCATCTTGCCAAAACAAAAAGCTCGCTAGACTGCGACCTTTGGCATTGCACCAAGCTGTTAGTTTGGCTTGCTCAGTATTGGCAAGTGTAACGTCTTGAGTTAATTGACTTTGTAAAAACTCGGCAGCGTCAGCACCACTGACTTTTACTAAAGAAAAGTCATTTAGTAATGCATAATTGACCACTGGCGCGGAAGAATTTGACATAAATAACTCCTGTTATTTCAATAAAATCATCTTAATGTATGACATTATGCCATGAGCTGTGTATTTGAGAACTAATATCATTACACGCACTAAGTAGAATAGAGTTAGGATTTATGGCATAGTCTGTAGCAAATCTTAAAGCTATACTGCCTTAGGTCGAAACTGTTAAAATCAACTATTTACTAGAATACACCTAAAAATACTTATGAAAAAACTCTTCAAGTATTTCTTATTACCATTGTTTTTACTGGGGCTAATTGTGCTTGGCGCAGCTAGTTATTATAGTTATCAATGGTCCAAGACGCCTGTGACACTGCAAGACAGTGTTTTTGATTTCCATATTAAGCGTGGTGATACCATGCGTAGTGTGGCTTCTATGCTCGAAAAAGAGGGTATTCTTAAGCATAGTGATTTACTAATTCTTTATAGTCGCTATACGGGTCAAGATCGTATGATCAAGGCGGGGGCTTATGAAATTAAGGCAGGAGATACACCATTAGATGTTCTAGAACGCATTGCCAGTGGTGATATGACACATCGACGTATTGCCTTAATCGAAGGCTTTACAACGAAGCAATTTATTGAACGTATTCAATCTAATAGTGATATTACGGTAACCATCGATCCTAATAAGCCTGAGGAGCTATTGGCTAAGTTAAATAGCCCATATAGTTCACTTGAGGGTTTGTTTTATCCTGATACTTATGTTTTTGTACCAGGTGATACGGATTTTGATATATTACGTCGCGCCTATGTGCAGTCACAAAATTATTTACAAGACAGTTGGGAGCAGCGTGATCCTAGCTTGCCTTTAAAATCACCTTATGAGTTATTAATACTAGCTTCTATTATTGAAAAAGAAACAGGTCTAGCCAGTGACAGAGACACTATCGCGGGTGTTTTTGTTAATCGCCTAAAAGTTGGTATGCTTTTACAGACTGATCCAACCGTAATTTATGGTATGGGCGACAAATATGAGGGCCGTATCCGTAAAGTCGATCTACAAACTGACACGCCATGGAATACCTATACTCGCGCTGGCTTACCACCAACGCCGATTGCCAATCCAGGTTTGGCGGCTTTAAAGGCGGCGAGTCAACCTGAAACGCATAAGTATTATTATTTTGTATCACGTGGTGATGGCAGCAGTGAGTTTGCCAAAGATTTACAGCAACATAATCGCAATGTCAGACGTTTTATTTTAAATAAAGGGAACTAGGTGAAAGGTTTTTTTCTAACAATCGAAGGTGTTGATGGAGCTGGTAAAAGTTCGCATATGGAGCGCATCGCTAGCGCCTTTAAAACGCATGAATACGATATTGTCAGTACCCGTGAGCCTGGTGGTACCCCTTTAGCTGAGACCCTAAGAAATCTACTTCTGACTGAGGATATGAGCTTAGAAACAGAGCTATTACTGATGTTTGCTGCGCGCAAAGAGCATATTAATAATGTGATTAAGCCTGCCTTAGCGTCGGGTAAAGCGGTAATATGTGACCGTTTTACCGACTCAAGCTTTGCTTATCAGGGCAGTGGTCGCCAATTAGGTGCAGAAAAAATTCAATCCTTGGTTGATTTAGTTCATCCAGATTTAACGCCAAACTTAACTTTATTATTTGATTTGCCTTTGGAAATTGCTAATCAACGTATGCAGCGTGGTCGTGAATTAGATCGTTTTGAGCAAGAGCAAGATGAGTTTTTCGAGCGGGTTAGAGCAGGTTATTTAGCACGCGCTCAGGCTGAACCTGAACGCTTTGTCGTGGTCGATAGCAGTCAAGACTTTGAGGTGGTTGCTGAATTTATTTCTCAAACCATTAATCAACGACTACGAGCTCATCTACAAGATAATTAGTTTTAAACACAATGAATAAAACACCACAATTTTTACCCTGGCAAAAGCAAATCGCTGAGCAGTGGTTAAGTCAAGACGATCGCTTTACCCATGCTTGGTTAATTCATGGTGAAGAGGGCATTGGTAAGTTCCAATTTGCTCATGCGGCTGCCAGTGTGATGCTTTGTGAGAATCGCAAAGTGGTTTATGAGGCCTGTGGTGAGTGTCAAGCATGTCGCTGGGTCGCATTAAACCACCACCCTGACCTAAGGATCGTCGTGCCAGATGCCATGTATGAGGATCTAGGCATTGCTCCTAGTGAAGGTGTGGAGCCTAGTACAAGCGATGCAACTAAGAGCTTATCAAGTCAAATTCGAGTGCCACAGATACGTGAGTTAGAGCAAAAAAACTTCTTTACTTTAACTAGTCATCGAGGTGGGCCAAAAATTTTAATCATTTACCCTGCAGAGCGTTTAAATCTCGAATCGGCTAATGCTATTTTAAAAATACTCGAAGAGCCTTTAGGTGATACGCGTTTTTTATTAGTATCTAATGGCATCAGAAAATTATTGCCAACGATTATCTCACGTTGTCAACGACTGCACTTACCCATTCCCGAACATACTATGAGCATACAATGGTTAGAGGAACAGGGCGTTGAGAACCCAGAAAATGCGCTAATGTCGGCTGGTGGTGCTCCTTTAAAGGCTAAATTACAGAGTCAATCTGATTATGAGCCATTGAGTTATTGGTTAAATAGCTTTGTTAGCAGTCTAGCTCAAGGTGAATTGCCTGAAATTCAAAAATATGTTGATGCACTTGATAAAATTGATGCTGAACAATGGCTTGATAGTCTTCAACGATTTTTTGTTGATTTACAATTAAGTAGTAACGGTTTAACGCCACGCTATTTTCCAAGTCTTAGTAAGTCTACTCAATTGATTGCTGCAGGGCTCAATAATGTTCGGATTGCTGATTTATTTGATTGGTTAACTAAAGAGCAAGCGACCGCAGCCCATAGTTTTAATAAACGCTTATTAATACAAGCCTGTCTACAAAAAGTGATGCTCGTTTGCTTAGTTCGAGCACGTTAAATTTTTATTTATTCTTAAAATTAAATTATGTATATTGATTCACATTGCCATTTGGATTTTCCTGAACTGGTCGACGATATGGACCAGATTTTGGACGCAATGAAAAAAAACAACGTTGGTCTTGCACTGTGTATTTCAGTATCAGTGCCTAACTTTCCTGGGGTTTTAAAACTTGCCGAAGAGCACGATCATTTATGGGCGACAATTGGCGTGCACCCTCAATATGAAGACACCCCTGAAATTAGTGAAGCTGAGTTAGCTGAGATTTTAAAACATCCCAAGGTTGTGGCTGTCGGTGAAACAGGTTTAGATTATTATCGCTCCGAAGAACCTTTAGAATGGCAAAGAGACCGTTTCCGTACGCACATTCGTGCAGCAATAGCAGCTGATGTGCCGTTAATTATTCACACGCGCGCTGCTAAAGAAGATACCATGAGAATTCTCAGAGAAGAGGGTGCAGAGCGTTGTGGTGGTGTCATGCACTGCTTTACTGAAGATTGGGAAATGGCTCAAGAGGCCCTCGATTTGGGTTTTTATATTTCAATGTCAGGTATTGTCACTTTTAAAAATGCCTTAGAAGTGCAAGAGGTCGCTACTAAAACCCCATTAGACCGTTTATTAATTGAAACAGATTCACCTTATTTAGCACCTGTGCCTTATCGAGGTAAACGTAATGACCCCTCTTTAGTGATTCATGTGGCAGAAAAAATTGCCGAATTGAAACAAATACCACTAAAAGAGGTCAAAGAAGCAACGACTGAAAACTTTTTTACATTATTTAAAAAAGTTCAGCGACCTAATTTGCAATAATTAGCATCTAAATTCAAAGGGATAACTATTTATGCTTAATGTTTTTAAAGTACGCTTTGCTGCTTTTATTAGTCTAATTTTATTTGCACTTGTTTTAAATGTTCCTGCCCATGCCAATGACTGGTGGGTTGATGTGCGCAACGATCGTGTCAATAAAATTATCGAGACCATTGAGCAAGGCCAAAACCCTAATGAGCTTAACAGCGATGGACATCCCGCTTTAATTTATGCTTATCGAGAGGGGGCTTTAAAAAGTTTTGACGCCTTAGCAAAACATCCAAAGGTTGATATCAACCAACCAAACGCATACCACGAAACGGCAGTTATGTATCCAGCCCTAGCCAATGATATTGAGCGTGTAAAATTATTGGTTAAGCACGGTGCACGCTTAAACAATCTTGGATGGTCACCCATCCACTATGCAGCGATTAAGGGCAATGACGAAATCGTCAAGTATTTATTAGACCATGGTGCTTGGCCTAATTCGCCAGCTCCCGATGGCTCTAATCCATTGATGATGTCAGTTAGTGTGGGTAATCTTAACGCAGTTAAAGCCCTAATGGACGCAGGTGCTGATCCAAATGCGGTTAACTTCGATGGTGTTAGTGCCATGGAAATTGCTAAGAAAAAGGGCAACCGTCGACTTCTTGAGCTGTTGGGTCAGTAACATTTTATTTATTACGCTCGAATAAGTGTGTTTATGTAGCTAAATAAACCCGACTAATATAGTCGGGTATCTGCTATAATAGATAGACATACTTATATAAAACCGCAACCACAATACGTTTTAAAGTCCAAGTTTTAATTTCAGGGTGGCGTAGCTATGTTAATAGATCGTTTTAACCGACCCATAGAGTACTTGCGTATATCCCTAATCGATAAATGTGATTTACGCTGTACATACTGTATACCCGAGGGGTTTACAGAGTTTGAGCATGCCGAAAATTATCTTTCATTTGATGACATCGAAAGGGTAGTAGCTGCTTTTGCACGTCTAGGCACATCACGTTTTAGATTAACGGGTGGTGAGCCATTACTACGGAAAAATGTGGTTGATTTAGTTGCTCGCTTATCTTCTATAGAGGGCGTTGATGATTTATCGATGAGCACTAATGCTACGCAATTAGCTCGTTTTGCTCAACCTTTAAAAGACGCCGGCTTAAATCGTTTTAACATCAGTTTGGACTCCTTAAACCCTGAGATAGTTAAAAAAGTTAGTGGTAGTGATTCTTTGTCTAAGGTCTTAGAAAGTCTCAAGGCGGTCAAAGCGGTAGGTTTTAAAAATACCAAGATCAATATGGTGCCACTACCAGGCATCAATACTCAAGATATTGAGCAAATGATTGGTTTTTGTAAAGAAAATGGTTTTACCCTCAGACTGATTGAGGTGATGCCGATGGGCTCTAGCGGTCAAAGCTTAGACTATGTTGACCTCCAAGAGGTGATTGAAAATACGCAAAATAAATTTAATCTCTTAGAGTCCAAGCGTGTCCACGGTGGGGGACCAGCACGTTATTGGGAAACTGCCGATGGTAGCTTTTCACTAGGGTTTATTACACCGCGCTCACAGCACTTCTGTGAGACCTGTAATCGTGTCCGTATGACGGCTGATGGGGTATTGCATTTATGCCTAGGCCAAAATGACAGCTTTGATTTAAAGCCTTATTTGCAAGCAGGTTGCTCTGATGAGGAACTCGAAGAGGCGATCAAACTAGCAATTGAGCTTAAACCTGAAAAGCACGAGTTTAATGAAAAGCCTGAACAAATTATTCGTATTATGGCAAAAACAGGCGGCTAAGACACCAAGGGCTACGTACTATTACGTAGCCCTTATTTTTTAGATGCTAAATTAATTAGCTTGCCATTTTTCACCAGGATAAACCGCATTACAGACCTCAGGTCTACAGCGTACTTTTAATCCACTGACGGCCTCTATACAAAAAGGAATAGAAGCAAAGATGCCATGAACAATTTGCTTACCTGACTCGTCCTTTAAGCCGCCAAGGGTCTCAGCAATGGCTTTGGGACGACCTGGCAAATTTAAAATCACGCTACTACCTCGTAACACACCTTCTTGACGAGAAATAATTGCAGTCGGAATAAAATTTAAAGAAATCTGACGCATTTGCTCACCGTAACCTGGAATGACACGATCGGCCACAGCTAAGGTTGCATCAGGAGTGACATCACGAGGGTAGGGACCAGTGCCACCTGTGGTCAAAATAAGATGACATTTATCCTCGTCGGCTAGCTTTCTGAGAGTATCTGAAATCAGCTCTTGCTCATCGGGAATAAGACGCTCGACATACTCAATGTTATTGATGACCGCAGAATCTAGCCAGGATTTAAGACCTGGCAAACCTTCATCAACATACTCACCTTTGGATGCTCTGTCACTGACTGAAACAACACCTACTTTAAGAGTTTTCAGCTCAAAACCAAAGTCATTTTGATTGCTCATTAACTAGTATCTCCAATATTTATTTTATAAGGATTAGTACTGCTTACTATATCACGGCAGCTAAGCGCTATAGCCCTTATAATGAAACAGTTTTGATGTAAAAAATTGTGATTGGAGAAGTTATGACTGAGAAAAAACTCACTCATTTTAATGAAGATGGTCAAGCCCATATGGTTGATGTGGGTAACAAGGACATTACTAAAAGACAAGCCATCGCTGAGGGTTCCATTGTAATGAATCAAACAGCTTATGATTTATTAGCCTCAGGTCAAAGTAAAAAGGGCGATGTTTTCGGTATTGCACGTATCGCAGCCATTCAGGCAGCAAAGCAAACAAGTCAGTTAATACCACTTTGCCATCCCTTAGCCCTAACCCATATTAATGTTGATTTTGAATTATTCCCTGAAGAAAAAAAAGCAGAGATTAATGTAACGGTAGAAAACTACGGCAAAACCGGAGTCGAGATGGAAGCGCTTACGGCCGCCAGTGTCGGCTTATTAACTGTTTACGACATGCTTAAAGCGGTCGATAAGGCCATGGTTATTCAAAACGTGCAGTTACTTAAAAAAAGTGGTGGAAAGTCAGGTGACTTTAAAAGAGTAAAAACAAAGTAATGAAATTTTGATATAGTACTAGGGTGCTCTTGAAAATACCCCGTCAAGACACATGGGTTTATCCGATTAATAATATTGAGGCAATGCGCACCAATAAAACTATTTTAATAATTAGGAATTTATTATGAAAAAGATCGTATCTGCAGCCGTATTAGCTATGGCTTTCAGCGGTGTTGCGTCAGCAGCAGATATCACGGTTTCCGCGGCCGTTTCTCTCAAAGAGTCTTTTGAAGCCATTGGTAAGCTTTACGAAGAAAAAAATCCTTCTGATAAGGTAGACTTCAACTTCGGTGCTTCAGGTTCTTTATTACAACAAATTAAAAATGGCGCACCTGTAGACGTTTTTGCCAGTGCAGATCTTAAGAGCATGAAAGATGCCGAAGAGACAAATCTAGTCTTAGATAATAAATCAACCATTTTTGTTAAAAATGATTTGGTTGCCATTGTTCCAATTACTAGCGACAAAACAATTGATAATTTAGACGATCTTAAAAAGGATGATTTTAAACAGATCGCTCTAGGAAACCCAAATACTGTTCCTGCAGGTCGTTATACTTATGGCGCTTTAAAAGCAGCAGGTATTGACGAGGACATCAAAGATAAATTAATTTATTCTCAAAACGTGCGCCAAGCACTAGAGTACGTAGCCAGCGGTCACGTTGATATTGGTTTTGTTTATGCCACAGATGCTCAAACCCAAGAAGGTGACAAGACTAAGCGTGTCTACGTTGTGGACTTAGAAAACCCTGTACTCTATCCAATCGCAGTAATTGCTAACTCAACTGAAAAAGAGGCTGCTCAGAAATTTGTAGACCTTGTAGTTTCAGAAGAGGGTCAGGCCATTTTAAACAAATCAGGCTTTGCTAATCCTCCTAAAGCCGAATAGTAGTTTTTAAATTTTAAATCAGAATGAGCTAGTGAGCTATCCCTGGCTCATTCTGTATTTATGCTATTAATTTAGGAAAAGCATGGAAACTGCCATTGTTCCATTAATGCTATCGCTACAGGTCGCAGTATGGGCTACGCTAATCAATATGGTTTTAGGTGTAGCTTTAGGCTGGTGGCTAGCACAAAAAGACACTAAATTTCGTGAGTTTGTGGATGTGATCGCCACCTTACCGATGGTTTTACCACCCACAGTCTTAGGCTATTACTTACTCGTACTTTTCGGTACTCGTACAGGCTTAGATAACTGGCTCTTTGATACCTTTGGTTTTAGAATGATTTTCTCACTTAAGGGTGCGGTTGCAGCCTCAGTTGTGGCTACTTTCCCTTTGGTGTTTAGACCAGCTAGAGCGGCGTTTGAAGCGGTTAATACGGAGTATAGCCAAGTTGCCTGGGTGTTAGGGGTAAGTAAATTATCGGTCTTTTTTAGAGTTATTCTACCTTTGGCTTGGCGTGGTGTATTAGCGGGTTTGTTACTTGCTTTTGTGCGTTGTATGGGTGAGTTCGGTGCCACCTTAA
>JAAZGT010000324.1 GCA_012511095.1 Alcaligenaceae bacterium | reverse complement strand
TTCGATGAGCCGACCACGGGTTTAGATCCGGCCTCGCGTCAGCAGTTTTATGAAATTATTCGAGAGCTTCGTGAGCGTGGTGCGACGATTTTACTCTGTACTCATGCGCTAACAGAGCTCGAGGGTAATGTTGATAGGGTCATCGTAATGAACCAAGGTCAAAAGGTGGCTGATGGCAGCATGGATAATTTACGCTCTGAGAGTGGTTTGAATTATCGTATTCAAATTAAAACTGCCAATGATAATCCCCCAGACACGGGAAATCAATGGCAGCGAATCGATGCCAATATTTATCGACTTAATTGTGAACAAGCGCAGAAAATGGCATTACTCGGCGTCTTAGTGCAAAATCCCGAGGTGCTTGATGTCAATACCTATGCACCGAGTCTAGATGAGATTTATGCGCATTATTTAAGAAGAGAGGATGTATGAGGCAAATCCTGTCTATTAGTTTAAAAGAAATTCGTGACGGCTTAAGAAATCGTTGGGTTGTTGCGACCACCTTATTGTTGGTGATTTTTGCTTTGGTCTTAGGGCTCTTGGGAACGGCACCTACTGGCACGGTAAAGGTCGATCCCTTAACGGTAACCTTGGTCAGTTTATCGAGCTTATCGATTTTCTTAATTCCTTTGATTGCCTTATTGCTTAGCTACGATGCCATTGTGGGTGAAGTGGAGCGTGGCACCATGTCTTTGTTGTTGAGTTACCCAGTGGCGCGTTGGCATGTGTTGGCAGGTAAGTTTATTGGTCACCTGATTATCTTGGCCATTGCTACCGTGGTGGGTTATGGCATTGCGGGTGTGGTTTTACACTTGATTTATGGCTCTAGCGCTACTGCTTGGATTGATTTTGGCAAGATGATTGGTCTGAGTGTGTTTTTGGGAGCCAGTTTTTTAGCCTTAGGTTATTTGCTTAGTGCTTGGGTCAAAGAACGCGCCACTGCCGCAGGCTTAGCGCTTTTTGTGTGGCTTTTTATGGTGGTGATTTTTGATATGGCATTGATTGGTATTTTGGTGGCCGACACCAAACAAAGTATTACTGCCGACACACTAAATTATATTTTGCTATTTAATCCCGCAGATATTTATCGTCTTCTAAACCTAGTTGATTCTGAGAATATCTCGCTCTATGCGGGTATGGCAGGTTTAAGTGATCAGATTAATTTACACGCAAGTATTTTATATGGCGCTTTGGCTTTATGGGTGATCGTGCCCTTTATTTTGGCTGTGCTGATATTCAATCGCAAACAGTTATAGCCGACCATTGGAGAGTTGTAGATGAAAATGAAATTTAAGTTATTCACTGCCTTATTGTTAAGTGTGAGTCTATTGGCTTGTAAGCCAAGTTCTGAAACTGTGGCGCCACCACAAGCAGCGCAATTTTCCGATGATGCCGTTGGGCACTTTTGTCATATGTTCTTAGCTGAACATGATGGGCCTAAGGCGCATTTATTTTTAGCCGATCAAGAGGAGCCCGTTTGGTTTACTGAGGTGAATCAGCTTTTTGCTTTCCAGTTATTGCCCGAAGAGGCTAAAAACATTGTGGCACTTTATGTTAATGATGCCTCAGGGGTTGATGATTGGACCGATCACAGTGTGAATAAACGATGGCTCAACGCCAAAGAGGCGTTTTATGTTATTGAGAGCTCCTTTATTGGGGGGATGGGAAGTGCCGATGCCCTACCATTTAAAGAGCGTGCCGCGGCAGAGGAGTACGTTAGCAGCCATGGTGGCCGTGTCGTGACTTTTGATGAGATGCCAGAATCTTTTGTGTTTCAACAGCCATTGCAGTCACATAGCGGTGGCATTAACGTGACACCAGGTCATCAATCGCATTAATTCCGCATGTACATGAAGCGTCGACAAATTCTTGGTTTATTTGCAAGCACAATGGCATTGTCACAGATGCCATTGTTAGCTTTAACTAAAGAGCAAAGTATTAATGCGGAATTATTTGAATGGCGTGGCATTGCTTTAGGTGCCGATGCGCAATTAAAAATTTATTTAAAAGACAAAGGCCAGGGCGACACCTTGCTTAAGGCTGTATTGCAAGAGGTGGAGCGTTTAGAGCGTTTATTTAGCCTATATCGTGAAGACAGTGTCATTAGTCGCCTCAACAAAACGGGTGAAGTTAGCGATTTTGCCAATGATTTTTATTGGCTCATGTCCTTAGCCGATGAATACGTGAAAATAACTCAGGGGGCGTTTGACCCAACGGTTCAAATACTGTGGGAGACTTATAGAGATGCGCTTGTAGCACAACCTG
>JAAZGT010000323.1 GCA_012511095.1 Alcaligenaceae bacterium | reverse complement strand
GCATAAGGATCATCTCCGTAATCATTACCGAAATCGACACCAATTTGAATAGTTGCCGGATCGACCGTAGGACCTGTGCCTTTGTAATGCATCACTAAACCTGGGAAGCTTAATACCAGCGCCACCATACATAACTGAATGATAATAAATGGAATCGAACCCCAGTAAATTTGCGTGGTTTTAACACCGGCAACACGCTGCTGAGTAACCTTATCGGTGTAATCATCGTGAGGTGCCACCGAACGCAAGAAGAACAAGGCAAAACCAAATGGCGGGTGCATAAATGAGGTTTGCATATTAACCGCTAAAATCACCGCAAACCAGATTAAATCAATACCTAAGCTTTCAGCCACTGGCGCTAATAAAGGAACCACAATAAAGGCCAACTCGAAATAATCCAAGAAGAAAGCTAATAAGAAGATAAAGATACTGACAACGATTAAGAAACCGTAGACACCACCAGGTAAATCATTAAATAAATTATTAACCCAAACCTGACCACCAAAACCGGTAAAAGTTAAGGTAAAAATAGTTGAACCAACCAAAATGAAGATCACAAAACTCGTGAGCTTAGTGGTTGATTCCATCGCTTGTTTTAATAAGTTTAAATTGAGACGACCGCGCGACCAAGCCAGGATAATGGCACCCATAGCGCCCATCGCACCACCCTCGGTAGGCGTTGCCACACCGATAAAGATCGTACCTAATACTAAGAAGATGAGCAGTAAGGGGGGCACCATCACAAAGACCACACGTGAGGTGATCCGTGACAATAAGCCAAATCGTAAATACTTATCCGCAATGGCGAATACAAACATAATCACGCCCCAAAGCAATAGGCTGACGACGATTTTCTCGTCCATTGGGGTGTTTTCTGCGGCAAAAAACTTTGCATCAATCCAATATGCAATACCGCCAGCTAAAATCGAACTAAATAATAAAGACCAAAGACCAGCGCGACCATTAGGCTCACGGTACTTGCGTGCCTCAGGCGGTAAAGCGGGAGCCACCTTAGGAAAAAACAACGATAACAATAATACGAAAATGATGTAAACACCAACTAAAGATAAGGCTGGTAACATCGCTCCACGGTAAATATCACCTACTGAACGACCTACTTGATCCGCTAAAATAATAAGTACTAAGGAGGGTGGAATAATTTGTGACAAGGTCCCTGAGGCCGCAATAATACCTGTTGCTAAACGGCGGTCATAACCATAACGCAACATAATCGGCAAGGAAATCAAACCCATTGAAATGACCGAAGCAGCAACCACACCTGTGGTAGCGGCTAACATAGCACCCACTAAGACCACAGCAATAGCTAAACCACCGCGTACAGGGCCAAAGATCTCACCGATGGTATCAAGCAGGTCCTCTGCCATTCCAGAGCGCTCAAGCACCAATCCCATCAAGGTAAAGAAAGGCACCGCTAATAAGGTGTCATTTTGAACAATACCAAAAATACGATTAGGTAAGGCCTGTAAAAAGTTAAAGCTAAACTCACCAAATAAAATACCTAAAACAGCATAGAAAATACCGTTGGCAGCTAATGAGAAAGCAACTGGGAAACCTAAGAGTAACAAGCCGATCAGGGTTAGGAACATGATCGGTGGCATATTAGCAAGAATAAATTCAATCATTTTCTAATCCCTTATTGAGCACTATGATCAGCTGTTTGATTTTGCTTTTTAAGCTCTTCAAGTAACTCCTCATCGGTACTTTTAGCTCGACGTAGAGGATTAGGAGCCATACCCTTTAAAAAAGCAATGCACTTAATTAAATGAGATATACCCGCCATAATCATTAATGAGAAGCCAATTGGGATTAACAACTTCACTGGCCAACGAATCAAACCACCAGTATTAGAGGACATTTCACCACTCACATAAGAATGTATAAAAAACGGCCAAGATAAATAAACAATTAATGCACAAGCTGGCAAAATGAAAAAAACCACACCAATGATATCGATAATCACCTGGGTTCGCTCTTTTAAGCGAGAGTTCAAGACGTCTACCCGTACGTGCTCATTTTTCAAAAAAGTATAGCCTGCCGCTAATAAAAACACGGCGCCAAATAAATACCATTGGATTTCGAGCCAAGCATTGGAACTGCTGTGAAAGATTTTGCGGTAAATGGCATTACCCGCACTGACTACCGCCATCAATAGGGTAAGCCAAATGACCATCTGTCCGACTTTGGTAATAATAAAATCAAAAAACTTGGATAGTGCAAGTAATGAGCGCATAGAGAGATACTCTTTAATTTTCTGAATAGAAGACAATAAATAATTGTAAAGGCAAAAGGCCGAGATAAAAAAGTATCTCGGCCTTTTTTATGAGATTTTAATGTCTCACGAATTTATAACTCTAATGAATTATAGCTTCTCTGTCAATTCAGGTACTGCTTGGAATAAGTCAGCTACTAAACCGTAATCAGACACACCAAAGATTGGCGCTTCGGCGTCTTTGTTGATGGCAACAATGACTTTAGAGTCTTTCATACCGGCTAAATGCTGAATCGCACCAGAAATACCAACAGCGATATATAACTGAGGTGCAACCACTTTACCCGTTTGACCAACTTGTAGATCGTTAGGAGCATAACCGGCATCAACAGCAGCGCGTGAAGCACCAACTGCAGCACCTAGTTTTT
>JAAZGT010000052.1 GCA_012511095.1 Alcaligenaceae bacterium | reverse complement strand
CGCATTAAATTAGCCATTGTTGGTCGTCCTAATGTCGGTAAATCAACCTTGATTAATACCTTATTAGGCGAAGAGCGAGTTATTGCTTACGATTTGCCTGGGACCACGCGTGACGCCATTGAGATCGAGTTTGATCATGGCGATCGTAAATACACACTAATTGATACGGCGGGTTTACGTAAACGCGGGCGCGTCTTTGAGAGTATTGAAAAGTTTTCTGTTATTAAAACACTTCAAGCAATTGAAGCCTCTAATGTAGCAGTCTTGGTTTTAGATGCTCAAACTGAAATTTCTGAGCAAGATGCGCATATTGCTGGTTTCATTGTTGAAAGCGGTAGAGCCTTAGTGGTAGCTATTAATAAGTGGGATGGTCTGGATGACTATAATAAAGAGTGGATTGAGCGCGAATTTAATCGCAAATTACGATTCCTCAACTTCGCTAAAATGCACAAAATCTCCGCACTTAAGGGTTTTGGTGTAGGCGCCTTATTACGTTCCGTTAATGAAGCGCATGATGCGGCCTTTGGTAAATTGTCAACCCCAAGACTAACGCGTGTGTTACGTGAAGCAGTTGAACAACAAGCGCCACCACGCCGCGGTATGTTCCGTCCTAAACTGCGCTATGCCCACCAAGGTGGTCAAAACCCGCCAGTTGTGGTGGTTCATGGTAACCAGTTAGAGGCTGTACCTGAGTCTTATCGTCGCTATTTAGAAACACGCTTCCGCAGAGCTTTCAAATTAGATGGCACCCCTTTAAGAATTCACTTTAAATCTTCGCGTAACCCCTACGCATAGTAGTTTGAAGTAGCCTATAGAGTTTTTCTTTAGGCTATTTTCATTTATCTTATTTAATGCTGCAATTAATTCGAGTATAAAACATGAGTAAATTTTGGAGTCCTTTTGTTGAATCGTTACAACCCTACGTGCCTGGCGAACAGCCAAAAGAGGGTGAGTTTATTAAATTAAATAGTAATGAATCTCCATTTCCTGCCGCACCTGCTGTGGTAGAGGCGATTAAGGCAGCAGCGGATGGGGCGTTGCAACTCTATCCACCAGCTGAATCAGATGAGCTGAGACAAGTGGTTGCAGATTATTATGGTATTGAAGCCGATCAAGTTTTTGTGGGCAATGGCTCTGATGAGGCTTTGGGCCACGCCTTCAATGCTTTATTCAGACACGAAGGTAAAAAGTTGGTCTACCCAGATCTTTCTTATAGCTTTTACCCCGTTTATGCAGGTCTTTATGAAGTAGAAATTAAAACGATACCAGTGACTGAAGATTATCGCATCAACATCGATGATTATTGCGCTTTAGATCCTTCAGAGGTGTCGAGTATCATTTTCCCTAACCCTAATGCGCCTACTAGTGTTGCTTTAAGCCTAGATGAGATTGAGCGCTTATTAAAAGCACAACCTGATATTTTGGTGGCTGTTGATGAGGCCTATGTTGACTTTGGCGCTGAAACAGCGATTAAGCTAATTAATGATTATCCAAATTTAATCGTTTTTCAGACCTTATCTAAGTCTCGCTCATTAGCTGGCTTAAGAGTCGGTTTTGCCTTTGGTCAAGCTGAGTTAATGCAAGCTTTAATTCGTGTAAAAAATAGCTTTAATTCCTATCCAATCGACCGTTTAGCTCAAGCAGGTGCGATTGCTGCATTTAAGGCTGAGGATTATTTTCAAGAAACGCGTCAGAAAATCATTGAGTGGCGTGGTAAATTAACCGCAGAATTAGAAGCTCTTGGTTTTGAGGTGTTGCCTTCATCGGCAAACTTTGTCTTTGCTACACACCCAAAACATGAAGCAGAAACACTTGCTCAAGCCCTGCGTGAAAGAAAAATCTTGGTACGCCACTTTAAAATTGCGAGATGCGCCCCATATTTAAGAATAACCATTGGCCTCGAAGAAGAATGCAATGCGCTGGTTGATGCTTTAAAAGATTATTTAAGCGCTTAAGGTGCTAACTATTATTTTAAAAAAATGTTAAAGTAATAGCTTCCTATATAAAATTACAATTTTAATCATATAAAAATTAATGGAGTCTCAAGAATGAGCAATAAAGGACAATCATTACAAGATCCTTTCCTAAACACCTTACGTAAAGAGCATATTCCTGTATCAATTTATTTGGTTAATGGTATCAAATTGCAAGGTCAAATCGAATCTTTTGATCAGTACGTTGTACTTTTAAAAAACACCGTAACTCAAATGGTTTATAAACATGCAATTTCCACTGTAGTACCGGCTCGTGCCGTTAATTTACAGGGTGACGATAACCAAGAGCCTCAAGCGTAACCGCTAATTCTATTTAATAACTGACTTTTTGAGCCTTAATGTGGTCAGTTTTAAGGCTCTAATGTAGTTCTAAGTCGTAATAAGCCCGCTTTTTACGCGGGCTTTTATTTGTAATAACCCTGTTGAT
>JAAZGT010000322.1 GCA_012511095.1 Alcaligenaceae bacterium | reverse complement strand
TCTTTAGGAGATAAGGCATGTTGTTGTAGCAAAAGCAACAAGCGATCCACCGTACTATGCCTACAGCTGGATCGGTAACTGGATCGGTAACTGGGTCGGTTAGATGGTGTAATTTATCTGAATTCGCAAAATGAAAAATTGTCCAGAAATCACCTCTCGAGATCTCCCACTCAGACGCAGGAGTATTTGCCTCTTCGCACTATGCCCTCATAACTAACACGTGCTCTAAAATACTTTAGCTTAAGCACTTCCAGCGTATTAAACACCTGATCAAACAAGCAAAGTCCTTTAAAAAGACTATAAATTAAGACTTATAAAAATAAAATGGTTCTTAAACTTTTCAACAAAACACAAGGCTAAAGACAATAACAAAAGCCATCACACACTTTCTAGTAAAATAGAACAATCACAACCGAGGAACAAGATATACGTGACGCTTCTTAGTCGAGAATCATTACTTAATGGCAATTATTTAGAATCTTTTAAAAAGACCATAGGTATCGAATGGTGGTCTGAAGAGCAAATTCTTGCCTCAATGCGAGAAACGCTAGCCGAACGACCATGTGATGGACCTGTGTGGCTTTTTGCTTATGGTTCATTAATTTGGAATCCACAATTTAAGTTTGTAGAGCGGGCACCTGCACTCTTAGAGGGTTGGCGTCGTAGTTTTTGTATGCGCATCATCGCTGGACGTGGTTCCCTACAACAACCTGGACGCATGCTCTCTTTAGCTCCGGGAGGTCAAACTCAAGGCTTAGCATTACGCTTAGCCGAAGAGTCTTTAGAAAGTGAGCTATTTATGGTGTGGTTACGCGAGATGGTGGGTGGTACTTATAAGCCTGATTGGGCCACTTTGAAGCTTAACGATGGTCGCAAAGCCTCTGCGATTATTTTTAGATTTAATCCTCAATGCCCTTTCCACGAAAACGATGACAGCATTGAGACCATTACCCCATTAATTACCTCAGCCTATGGTCAATTAGGTAGCAATAGCGACTATGTTTTAATGCTTCATAAAGCCTTAAACGAGCATAATTTCCATGACGACTATGTCGAGGCTCTTACTACTCGCGTTAAACGTATTAACTCAGCTATTCGCTAAGAGTTTGTCATGACTTACCCTATTGAGAAAAAGCTGGTTATTGCTATTTCATCGAGCGCCCTATTTGATCTTGGTGAATCACATCAAGTCTTTTTAGATAAAGGCATCGATCAGTATCGTAAACATCAAGAAACTCATCTAGACACGCCTTTAAAACCAGGGGTGGCCTTTCCGTTCATTCGTCGATTCCTAAAAATCAATGATTCTTTTCCAGAACAACAGCCAGTAGAAGTGGTGCTACTGTCTCGCAACTCACCTGAAACTGGGTTGCGGATTTTCCGAACGATTGAACATTATCAATTAAATATCAGTCGTGCCGCTTTTATGGGCGGAAATTCACCACATTCTTATCTTGAAGCCTTTAACGCATCATTGTTTTTAAGCGCTAATGAACAAGATGTGCTCAATGCTATCAACGAGGGGTTACCTGCAGGTGTTGTTTTACCTAGCACTGCCGAAGATAACCCAGATGACCAAGAACTCCGAGTAGCTTTTGATTTCGACGGCGTGATTGCGGACGATGAGGCTGAAAGTATTTATAAGCAATCTGGTAATTTACAAGAGTTCTTAGCACACGAGCAGCAAAAACAGCACATCCCACATAATCCAGGTCCGCTCGCTAAGCTTTTTAGACGACTCTCTACTTTACAAGAATTAGAAAGACAAAAGCTAAAAGATGATCCAGACTATAAAAAAATCATCCGTGTTGCTATTGTCACAGCGCGTAATGCGCCTGCGCACGAACGTGTCATTACCACTCTTAAAGACTGGGGTGTATTTTTAGATGAGGCCTTTTTCTTAGGTGGCATGCAAAAGGCTCGTGTGCTCAAGGTCTTAAAGCCGCATCTATTTTTAGATGATCAGCTCCACCATCTCAATGCTGATGCAGCCGAGACACCGATGGTACATGTACCCTTTGGTGTTGCTAATAAAAAGCTCTAGAGTGACTTAAATATAAATCGCATATTTATGCAATCGGTCAATCACTTGTTGCACATACAAATCCGCGCTTTTACGATTTTCAGGGTTTTGCGGTAAAAACTTTCCAACTTGCCAGTTTTGCTCTAAGGCATAAGCAACTTGCAATGGACTACGCGTGGCTTCCAGCTGGTTCACCACAAAAACCTCACTTTCCTCGAGTGGCGCTATACTGCTGCTATACCAAGCATTAAACTCAGCAATATTACTTTGACCCTCGTGACGTGCTGTCATTAACAGC
>JAAZGT010000004.1 GCA_012511095.1 Alcaligenaceae bacterium | reverse complement strand
CCCGATTTTTCTAAACGATAATCAACCGCAACAGGTGCACTACTTAAACCAGTAATTGAGGTGCGAACAACCACATCAGCTGCATTAGCATCGCCACGGAACGGCAATACGTTAATTTTAGTGCTATTGGTCAGATCCTTTAAAGCACCACTATAGGTACGAACTAAAGTATCTTTAAAACCATTAACCAAAGCAGCGCGTTGTTGTGGTGTGGCTTGACGCCATGGCTGACCAGTTGCTAAACGAGTGGTTTTTTCCATATTGACATGAGGAACAATATATTGCTCGACCAAACGATTAACTGCGTTTAAGTCACCACCACGGGCAGCTGTGTCTTTTAAAAGTGCGTTTAAAGCTTGACCTGAAATTTGCTCAACAAAAGCATTAGGGCTAGAAGCCTGAGCTTGAGCGCATGCAAACACACCCAAAGTAAACAAGGTTGCTAATGCACTGCGACTCACTACCTTAGTAGCAGTAATCTTCATAAATCTCTCCATAATCACAGGAGTCACCTCAATTAAATAGGGCATCAGCCCCTTGGTGACTCACCTTTATCTTTATGATAAATCTTATATTTACTGTACAACATTTGTTGTTATACAGCTTTTAGTCTTTGTATAGATATGTAACCCGTATTACTGAGCCTCGGGATCATCATATTGAGGTAGGTTAGGGTCAGAAGCCTGCTGCGTCAAACCACTATCACTAGTAGTATCATTGCCATCTGGGTCATCGTAATCTGGCAACTCAGCTTCAACGGCATCATCAATGGTCGGACGATACTTTTCAATCGTTGGCTTAAGGAACATATCCTCACCTGGACCATATCGACGATCATCTTCTTTAGTCCATGCCGGTACCTTGGTGCCATCAGTAATCTCTGGCGCCAACTTCTCGGCTAATAGTGCACGGCGGTTTTGTAGATATGCATCACGCACAAAGGTGTATTTATCTAGAGCAATTTCGTCAGCTAGATCACTTGCATCTAATAAAGAAGCGCGAGTATCAATCACATCAAGGGCCACGACTGGGTTACGTAGGCGAACATTATCAATACTCCATGGTGAAAGATTGGCCGCAGTTGCACCCACCCCATCTACCGCTAAACCAGCGGTATCACGGAAGTTACTCGAACCAAAAAGAGGTAACACAACATAATTACCCTCACCAAAGCCCCAAACAGCAAGAGTTGTACCGAAGTCATTGCGAATTTTATGCGCACCATTCATTGTCGCGACGTCAATACAGCCACCTAAGCCCACTGTCGAGTTAAATAACACGCGACCAAAGGTATTAACTGCATCTAAACCACGACCTTGCAACATGCTGTTAAAACCTGACCAAACATCACCTAAGTTGCCAAAAATATTGCTGATACAAGTTCTGACTGGATTAGGTGTTAATACCTCATAGGTACGAGCCACTGGACGTAAAATCGCACCGTCTAAAGCCTCGTTAACTTCGAACATAGTTCGGTTATAACTTTCAAAAGGGTCGTTAGGATCGGGTTGAGGTACAGACACGCAAGCCGATAGGCCTAAGCCTAGAACCCCTACTGCTGCAAGTCTTTTGGTAGCAACTAGCATAATATTCTCAATGAAAGTGATTAATAAAAAACAATTGTAGGCGCTTACTCCGCTGAACCTTGCTTATCAGCGGTAGAAAATAGGAATTTACTGATTAAATCCTCAATCACCACGGCGCTTTGAGTATATATAATGGTACCTCCATCAACCAAGATCTCATCATCAGCACCAGGACTAAGGTCAAGGTACTGCTCACCAATTAAACCTTGGGTTTTAATTGAGGCCGAGGTATCAGCTGGAAACTCAAATTGCTTTTCAATATCTAATTCTACGACAGCTTGATATAGCTGATTATCAAATAGGATGTTTTTAACACGCCCTACGACAACACCATTACTTTTAACAGCTGAGCGTTTTTTTAAGGAGCCTACATTATCAAAATGGGCACTAACCGTATAATTTGGCTGTAGGCTAAAAGTGCTTAAGTTACCGGCACGCATGGCTAAAAAGGCCAAGGCTAAGATACCTAGCAACACAAATACACCGACCACAAACTCTATTCGTTTACTCATTCGTAACCCTTTGCTTTAAAACATCACGGCGGTCAACAAGAAGTCTAGACCCAAGACCGTTAAAGAACTAATCACTACAGTGCGCGTTGTTGCTTGAGATACGCCCTCTGGCGTCGCTCTACAAGTCCAGCCTTGATGCAGGGCAATCAGCATACAAGCCACACCAAAGACCACACTCTTAATTACACCATTTAATACATCATCGAAGACGTCGACCCCAGCCTGCATTTGTGACCAGAAGGAGCCGTCATCAACCGATAAAGAAACCACGCCTACAAACCAGCCACCCATCACACCAATAGCGGAGAAAATGACAGCCAATATTGGCATTGCAATGACACCGCCCCAGAAGCGCGGCACTAAGACTCGCTCGATGGGATCAATGCCCATCACCTCGATGGCATCAAGCTGCTCACCTGCTTTCATTAAACCAATCTCAGCGGTAATCGAGGTGCCAGCACGACCTGCAAATAATAAAGCCGTCACCACAGGACCTAACTCTCGTAGCAAAGATAAGGCCACCATAAGACCCAAGGCTTGCTCTGAGCCAAACATAGCCAAAATACTATAGCCCTGAAAACCTAAAACAAAACCAACGAAAAGGCCTGAAACAGCAATAATTAATAATGAGTAAACCCCAATAAAGTGGATTTGCTCGATCAACAAACGCGGACGTTTAAAGACAAAGCCCGTACGTCTCAACATTTGCAACAATAAAATAAAAATATTACCCAGGTGACCAATGGCCTTAAGAACGTAACCACCAAGGGAAGTAATCCATGTAACCACCTAGCGCCCCCTGCCTATCTTTTTATTATCACGCTCAATGTGGCGCTGTTTTTCTGCAAACCAAGCCTCGAAACCAGGTGTACTCGCATATTCAAATCGACCACCGTCTTCGGGCGGTAAGCCGTGAATAAAGTTTTGTACACGACGATCATCCATGGCACGAATTTGATCCGGCGTACCCTCTGCAATTACTGCTCCTTGGTGGAGCATATATACATAATCGACGATTCTAAACGACTCCTCAATATCGTGGGTAATTAATAAGCCCGCTGTATTAAGTTTTTTTGAGATGCCACGCAACATATCGGCAGTTTGGTTCATTGAGATTGGGTCAAGACCCGCAAAAGGCTCATCATATAATAAGAGGTCGGGCTCCATAACAATCGCCCTAGCGAGAGCGATACGTCGCGCCATACCACCGGAAACCTCTGAAATCTTTAAGTGAGCAGCTGCTTTTAGACCGACGGCAGAAAGTTTTTCTAATACTCGATCTAAAATCTCTTCTTCGCTCATCTTAGTTAATTCACGTAGAGGATAAGCCACGTTTTCAAAGGTATTTAGGTCAGTAAAAAGAGCACCTTGTTGGAACAATACACCCATTTTCTTGCGCATGGTGCTTAGCTCATTTTTGCAAATATCATTAATGATCTGACCAAAAAGCTTAATCGTGCCGGTCTTGGCACGAATCTGGCCAGTCACCCCACGCATAATGGTTGACTTACCAGAACCCGAGCCGCCAATTAAAGCAATTAACTGGCCTCGGTGAATAGAAAGATTAACCCCACTCAAAATAATACGATCGCCATAGCCTAAACTTACATCCTCAAATTCAACGACTTTCTCTGAGTTTAAATAATTGAACTGATCGCTTTGGGCGTTACTATGACTGTGCGTAGCATCTGTAAAGGAGTTATCAGAGCTATGAATTGACATTAAATACGTGCTTATAATTTATATTTCTAAATTCTTATATAATCCTCGATTGTAAGAAATCAAAGATTTTTATGCAATAAATATAACATCAAATCAGGCACATCGTTACAATAACCCTATCCACTCATCTGATTTACTGCTTAGGCAATGACTAAAAACAACACTTCCAATCCAAAACCCTTTACCCAACTTAATTTATCTAAAGAGCAACTAAATAATCTGCAACAGCTCGGCTTTGAGCATATGACACAGGTGCAAGAACTTGCCCTGCCTCCTGCATTAGCTGGCGAGGACTTAATTGTGCAAGCCCATACCGGTAGTGGTAAGACCTTAGTTTTTGCCTTAGCCATTATGCAAAAGTTAGATGTTGATCAACACGAAGATGCACAAGCCGTGGTTCTTTGCCCTACACGCGAACTCGCATCGCAGGTTGCCGAAGTGATACGTGAGGTGGCGCGTGCCTATCACTCAGTTAAAGTAAGCTTATTATGTGGTGGCAGCTCAATTAATCGACAAATTGACTCGTTGGCTCATGGCACTCATATTATTGTTGGTACCCCAGGTCGTCTTGAGGATCTAATCGGGCGTGGCGCGCTTTTTTTAGATCGCGTCAAAACGCTAGTCTTAGATGAGGCTGACAAAATGATGGATATGGGTTTTTATGAGAGCTTAAGTGCCATTGCCAATGCTTGTCCTTTGAAACGCCAAACCATGATGTTTTCAGCCACCTATACACCTGAGCTACTTGAACGCACCGAAGGTTTCTTAATTAACCCTCAAATGGTCAGGGCAGTTGATGAGCAAAAGCCACTGATTAAGCAATCTTTCTACCAAGTAGAAGAATATGAGCGACCTCAAGCCATTGTTAGCCTATTAAATAAGTACCTTCCCCTTTCTACCCTCGCTTTTTGTAATACGCGTGATGATTGCGAGGCGCTACATCGTCAATTAAAACGCGCAGGCGTTGTGAGCCATGTGTTACACGGACAAATGGATCAACGAGAACGCGAAGATGTGATTATCCAATTCGCTAATAATAGCTGTAGTGTTTTGGTGGCAACCGATGTTGCTGCGCGCGGTTTAGATATTAATGAGCTCGATTTGGTGTTAAATGTCCATATCTCCCCTAATGCCGATACTCACATTCACCGCATTGGCCGTACGGGTCGCCAAGGCGCCGAAGGCCATGCCATTACTTTTTTAGCTAAGGATGAACTTTTCCGCAAAAAAAGAATCGAAGAAGTCATGGCTACAGAGTTTGAGCTATTGCCTGCACCGCCGGCGCTTCAAGGTCGTCAGCAATTAAAACCGCCAATGCAAACCATTACAATTCGTGGGGGCAAAAAAGACAAATTAAGACCAGGTGATATCCTAGGTTCACTCACAAAAGATATGGGCTTAGCTGCCAAACAAGTAGGTAAAATCACCATTCATGATTTTGTAAGCTTTGTGGCAGTCGAGCGCAACATCGCTCAACAAGTAGCAGAGCGCTGGAGCAACACCCCCATAAAAGGCAAAATTCGACGAGTACATTTATTACCTTAAGCTCTGTTAAGACACTTACATTTGCATACTTTCTAATCAATAAAATATGGTAATTTAAGGAACTTATGACCTAGTTCCGAGTCCAAACTAGCACTCAGATCGATAGAGTGCTAAAATATTAGGACATGACACCCTAGACAAGTCTCTATCGGTGACAACATATTTAAGGACATTTATATTATGACAAATCAAGCACTTGCTTTAAACAGTCGCGCATTAGCCAACCTTGGCTCTGGTGCTATTGGCAGTATTGAGTCATACATTAGTAGTGTTAACCAGATCCCTATGCTCACGCCCGAAGAGGAAAAAGACTACGCTGAGCGTTTACAGTATCAAGGTGACCTACAAGCAGCCCAATCACTGGTCTTATCGCATCTACGCCTAGTGGTATCGATTGCTCGTCAATACTTAGGCTATGGTTTACCGCATGCTGACCTTATTCAAGAGGGCAATATCGGTTTAATGAAAGCGGTTAAACGTTTTGACGTTAACCGTGGTGTGCGTTTGGTATCTTTTGCTGTGCATTGGATTAAAGCCGAAATTCACGAGTATGTGATTCGCAACTGGCGCATGGTACGCATTGCTACGACTAAGGCGCAGCGTAAACTATTCTTTAACCTACGCAGTATGCGTCCTGACAGCTCAACATTAGATCCTGAGCAAATTCAAGGCATTGCCGACAAGCTCAATGTGAAGCCTGATGAGGTTGTTGAGATGGAGATTCGCCTTACCGGTCGCGATATGTCGCTCGACCCAGGCCCAGGCTCACGCTCTGACGATGACGACTTCACCCCTATCGATTATTTATCTGATGATGGTGAAAATAGCCCTTATGAGGTACTTGCTCGTCGCGATCACGAGGAATTACAAACTCATGGTTTAGCAGCCGCTTTAGAGTCTTTAGACCCACGCTCTCGTCGTATTGTTGAGTCGCGCTGGTTACAAGATGATGGCGGTCTTACCTTGCATCAACTAGCCGAGGAGTTTGGTGTTTCAGCTGAGCGTATTCGCCAAATTGAGGTTGCTGCAATGAAGAAAATGCGTGCCTTTTTGGGTGAAGACGCCTTACAGTAATTCATGCTTGATTGCTCACAATCTGATACAACTTAATTGACGGAGTTTTGGAACTATTTCCTAGTTTAGTAGACTAATTAGTATGAGCAATGGAAATGCAGTAACCTGCTCATCATTCGTCCATTTTCTCCTCTTTCCCTTCCCTTAAGGACGAATGCTTTCAAACACTTCCGACTAACCCCTTGTCGGAAGTGTTCTTTTATTTGGGCGCTAAAATTTTTCTAAT
>JAAZGT010000051.1 GCA_012511095.1 Alcaligenaceae bacterium | reverse complement strand
CCATCGTTTTTCGTTTTCAATGTTCTTCCATGTAGGGTATTTGCTCGTTATTTTGTGCTGAAAGAGCTAAATACATGGGTTATAGATACTAAATAGGTTATTCATGAAGAAAAAACAATATGCCACACGTGGCCTTTTGGTGGCATTAGGGTTCACCGCTTTATTGAGCTTAAGTGCTTGTAAACAAAAGGCCGAAGAGCAACAGGCGCCGCCGCCAATGGCAGTTAGTATCATTAAAGCTGAGACCGAGTCTGCAAAGCTTTATAGTACTTTAGCGGGTCGAGTCAATGCATTAAAAGACGCGCAAATCTTAGCGCGCGTTACTGGTAATATCGAATCCATTGAGTTTGAGCAGGGTAGTCGAGTTGAGGCTGGTCAGCCACTATTTAAGATTGACCCTAAGCCATATCAAGCGGCTTACAATCAGGCTGCTGCATCTTTAAAACAGGCTCAAGCTACCGCACAAAGTGCAAATTCTTTAGCTAGACGTTATCGTGGTCTAGTTGATTCTGCTGCTATTAGTCGCCAAGAATATGATAATGCTGTTGCCCAAGCGGGCTTAGCTAATGCTTCTATTGAGCAAGCTAAGGCGGCATTAGAAAATGCAAGAATTCAATTAGGCTATACCGACGTGCTTTCACCCATAGACGGCATTGTGGGTCGTGCATTAGTTACCGAGGGTGCCTTGGTAAGCGAGCTTAGCGGTGAGCCCTTAGCTTTAGTGCAACAACTCGATACGGTCTATGTCGATTTTAATCAGACCGTTGCTGAACTAAATCAATTACGTCGTGATTTAGATGCCGGTAATATTAAAAGCTTAGGTGAGTCTGTGGCTGAGGTTGAGTTATTGCTTGAAGATGGCACACTTTACCCAGAAACCGGTCAATTATTGTTTACCGGTGTGACTGTTAACCCAAGCACAGGTCAAGTACAGTTGCGGGCTACTTTCCCCAATCCTAATCATCATTTATTACCAGGCATGTATGTCCAAGTGCGTCTAGCTCGTGCTGCCGTGGATAATGCGATTTTTGTACCCAATCAAGCGATTCAGCGTACCCCAGAAGGTGGTAGCAAAATAATGCTAGTCGATGAGGAAAATATTGTACGCGATAGTCCCGTCACACTGGGTCAGGAGTTTGGTGGTCGTACGCATGTGTTGCGTGGTGTAGAAGCGGGCGATCAGGTGATCATTGAGGGTTTTACAAAAATTCGCGCAGGTCAACCAGTACGACCACAACCTAAAGGTGGTGACCAAGAAACAGCGACTCAAGGGGCAGCACCACAGCCCGCTGCTGAGCAGTAGGAGCTTAGATAATGTCTAATTTCTTTATTCATCGCCCAATTTTTGCTTGGGTGCTGGCGATATTAGTGTCTTTTGCTGGTATCTTAGCTATTCCTAATCTGCCGGTTGAGCAATACCCTGATGTGGCACCTCCTGCTATTACGATTAGTGCAAGCTATCCAGGTGCCTCAGCTGAGGAAGTGTCGCGATCAGTAATTAGTGTGATTGAGGATGAGCTTAATGGCGCTGATGGTTTGCTTTATTACTCATCGACTGCTGACGCGAGTGGTAGCGCAAATATTGTAGTCACTTTTGAGCCAGGAACCGACCATGATTTGGCGCAGGTTGATGTACAAAACCGTGTGTCAAATATTCTGTCATCCTTGCCGCAAGCTGTATTGAATCAAGGGGTGCGCTATTCCAAAGGCTTAACTAGCTTTTTGATGATCGTGTCGATGTATTCGGACAATCCCGATATCGATTCTAATAGCGTAGCTGATTATATTACACGAAACGTTAAAAATAACATTTCGCGTTTAGATGGTGTGGGCAATTTTCAGTTGTTCTCTGCGCCTCGTGCCATGCGTATTTGGGTCGATCCAGATAAATTAACTGGTTATGGCCTTACCATGACGGATGTAACCACTGCACTTCGCACGCAAAATATTCCTATACCCGCTGGTGTTTTAGGTGCTCCTCCTGCCGAGACGGGTTTAATGACCACCGCCATTACTTCAGTTAATGGTGAGTTCACTAATGTAGAAGAGTTTCAAAATGCTGTTCTGCGTGCCAATCCCGATGGCTCTTTAGTTCGAGTGCGTGATGTTGCAAATGTCGAAATTGGTTCTAGTTCGTACAGCTTTAGCGCTAAGCTTGATGGCCGACCAGTAGCGACTTTTGCCATTAACTTGGCTGCGGGTGCAAACGCGCTCGAAACAGCAGCTTTGGTTCGTGCCGAAATGGAAACCCTATCACAGTATTTTCCTGATGGTATTAGCTATGCGATACCATACGATACGGCGCCATATGTTAAAGAGTCTATCGTTAAAGTGTTGCAAACTTTAATCGAAGCAGTGATTCTGGTCTTTATCGTGATGTTCATTTTCTTGCAGAATGTCCGTTACACCGTAATTCCTGCTTTAGTGGTACCGATTGCTTTACTCGGAACTCTAGCCGTACTTTGGGGCTTGGGTTTTTCAGTCAATACGATGACGATGTTTGCCATGGTTCTGTCTATCGGTATTTTGGTCGATGACGCGATTGTGGTTGTGGAAAACGTTGAGCGGATCATGATGGAAGAGCGGGTGCCGCCTCTACAAGCAACAATTAAAGCAATGCCTCAGATTGGCGGTGCTATTGTCGGTATTACCTTGGTGCTAGTCACCGTGTTTTTGCCATTGGCTTTTATGAGCGGTTCATCTGGAGTTATTTACAGACAGTTTGCTGTGGCAATGGCAGTTTCTATTGCTTTTTCAGGTTTTTTTGCTCTAACATTTACGCCTGCCTTATGTGCGACGTTTTTAAAACCAGTAACCGTTGGTTCTCATGATCGTCGAGGCTTTTTCGGTTGGTTTAATCGTACTTTTAGTCGTTTAACCGAAGGTTATACTAGTTCAGTTGCCAACTTAGTCAAACGTGGCGGTCGCATGATGTTTATCTATTTGGCATTAACTATTGGTGCATTGTATTTCTTTGTGCGCATGCCAACATCCTTTATGCCCGAAGAGGACCAAGGACTTGTGATTACAAACGTTGAGTTAGCTTCAGGTGTATCTGCTGAGCGAACCGAAACTGTTTTAGATCAAGCGCATGCTTTTTTAGCATCACAAGATGCGGTTAAACACGTTGTGGCCATTCGTGGTTTTAGTTTCAACGGTAATGGTATTAATGCGGGTCTTATTTTCTCTCCATTAAAAGATTTCAAAGACCGTACGACATCAGCCCAAGAAATTTCTGGTCGCGCAACAGGTGCATTGTTGTTTGGTGTGCCAGATGCCACTATTTTTAGTGTGATACCGCCAGCGATCCCTTCTTTAGGTAATGCCGCAGGTTTTGATATGTATTTACAAGACCGAGGTACCTTAGGTGTTAACGAATTACGTGCACAAGCCGAACAATTAGTGGCTTTGGCATCTCAAAATCCAAAGTTAACAAGTGTTCGTATTGGCAGTTTGGGTGCTGGCCCATCTTTGGAAATTAAAGTAGATCGGGCAAAGGCCATGACTTACGGAGTGAATTTCTCCGAAATTGGCCAAGTGCTTTCAACCGCCACTGGTGGTGCTTATCTAGGCAAATTCCCAAATATGGGGCGTATGCAAGATATTTGGGTACAGGCAGATAACCCATATCGTCGCTCGCCTGATGATATATTGCGACTTAAAGTGCGTAATATGGGTGGCGACTTAGTGGAACTATCAAACTTTGTCGAGGTGCGTTGGAGCCTAGCTCAGAGTTTGGTGCAACGCTATAACAGTTACTTCGCGGTTAAAATTGGTGGTGCCGCAGCGCCAGGTGTGGCTAACGGTGAGGCCATGGCCGAAATGGAACGCCTAATTCGTGAGAATTTATCCGCTGACGTAGGTTTTGAATGGACTGGTTTATCTTATCAAGAGATTCAAGCAGGTAACCAAGGCCCGATTTTGATGATTCTATCGTTATTTGTGGTCTTCCTAGTGTTAGCTGCTTTATATGAGAGTTGGTCTATTCCACTTTCTGCAGTGCTGATCGTGCCCTTAGGGTTATTAGGTTCTGTGGGCTTTGCTTATTTATTTGATCTCTCAAACGATATCTACT
>JAAZGT010000050.1 GCA_012511095.1 Alcaligenaceae bacterium | reverse complement strand
GCTAGTAGAGCGGGCAGACGATCTTTCATATTGGATCCTTAATGCGATCTATTGAATGACTTCACCCAGGATTAGATTCTCCTGAGAAAGTAATGGACCAAGTAAGCCTTGGCTCGCTAAGATCATATCGCAATGCTCACGTCCTGCGCCTTGGCCCCCCGATAATTGGCTAACCCAGTGGGCGCTTTGTTGTACATAAATTGGGGCATTAGGCACTGATAAAGCGAGGCCAACCTTTTGCATTGCTGGCATATCGATGACGTCATCACCTACAAAAGCCACCTTAGTTAATTCGATATTTAATTCCTTTGTAAGTTCAATTAAAGCTTCAGCTTTGTTACGCACATTTTGCATGAGGTGATTGACGCCTAACTCTGCCGTACGACGATTGCTAATATCGCTTTGACGACCGGTCATTAAGGCAACCTTAATGCCGCCTTGCATAAGCATTTTTATGCCGTGTCCATCAAGGGCATGGAAACGCTTTTGGCCCTCACCAGTTGCGGTGTAATACAGGCCGCCATCAGTTAACACACCATCAATGTCAAAAACGACGAGCTCGATTTGACGAGCTCTTTCTTGAATGGCCTCTGGAACCTTAGATAAAATTAAGGACTCAGCTGGATGAGGAATATGTATCTTTTTCATAGTTAAATCTTTGTACAACAAATTATTAAATGACTTTAGCGGTCATTAAGTCGTGCATATTAAGTGCACCGACGAGATGATTATCATCGTCAATAACAATCAGTTGGCTTAATTTACTTTGTTCCATAATCGTCGCTGCATCAACTGCCATGGCACGAAAATGGATGGTTTTTGGATTATGACTCATCACATCATTGATGATGATGTTGCGTATATCACCCCGTTGGGAAATTAATCGACGTAAATCGCCATCGGTAAAAATGCCGATAGGTTGATTTTGTTTATCAGTAATAATTGTCATGCCGAGATGTTTGGCAGTCATAACCTCTAAAGCATCGGTTAATGAGTGCTCTGGCGTAACGATGGGCAAATCATCGCCGCTGCGCATTACATCTTGTACATGCGTCAATAGACGTCGACCCAAGGCACCGCCAGGGTGTGATAATGCAAAATCGCTGGCACCAAACTCCCTTGCCTCTAAGCAAGCGATGGCTAAAGCATCACCCAGAGCTAAGGCAACGGTGGTGCTATTGGTTGGGGCTAAGTTTAATGGACAGGCTTCACGCTCAATAGAGCCATCAAGATAAACATCGCAGAGCTTAGCTAAATCAGATTTTTTATCACCGGAAATCGCAATTACCTTAGTGCCTAGTCGCTTAACAACTGGAAGTGTGGTTGAGAGCTCAACACTTTGGCCAGAGTAAGATATTGCTAGAATCACATCATTGCCGGTGACCATACCTAAGTCGCCATGCAAGGCCTCAGCGGAGTGTACAAAAAAGGCGGGTGTGCCTGTGGAAGCGAGCGTGGCGGCAATTTTACGACCGATATGACCAGACTTACCAATACCCATAACTACGGTACGGCCTTTGCAGCTAAGGATTAACTGCGCTGCTTCAATAAAATCTGCACCCAAACGCTGGCCGAGTTGGGTCAACGCCTCGGCCTCGGCAAAAATAGTTTGCTGGCCAGTCGCTAAAATAACTGCAGAATCGAAGCGTTTATTATTGTCCATAATTAAAATTATACGTTAGGCCGGAGACTAATGCAGTGCTTTAATTGTTTAGTCGCTATAATGAAAAGCTGTGTTTTCTTTGTTAAAAGGCTTCGCAAGAGATGACTGTTACTGATCCTCGCCAACGTGTTCTTAATACTATTCGTAATATTCCCGACTGGCCCAAACCAGGTGTCACCTTCAGAGATATCACGCCGGTTCTACAGGATCCAGTCTGTTTCCGTTCATTAATCGATATTTTTGTATACCGCTACATGCGTACTCGCATCGACTTGATTGCGGGCGTGGATGCACGGGGTTTTATTGTCGGTAGTGTTTTGGCTTATGAGTTAAATCTAGGTTTTGTCCCTGTGCGCAAAAAGGGTAAATTACCTTTCGAAACGCTCAGTGAAGAGTATGAGTTAGAGTATGGTGTTTCTACTGTAGAAATTCATACCGATGCGGTACGTCCAGGGCAGCGTGTGCTTTTAGTTGATGATTTAATCGCAACGGGTGGTACCATGCTTGCTGCTAGTCGCTTATTGCAGCGTTTAGGTGCCAATGTGGTTGAGGCAGTTGCCATTGTTGACTTGCCTGAGCTAGGGGGCTCACAGGCCATTGAGGAAGAGGGCCTAAACGTCTATTCAGTGTGTCAGTTTTAAGCTTGACTCGAAGTAGAGCTTAAGTATATAAGGCCCGTCTTGTTTAAGAGCGGGCCTTATTAGTGTATTGAGCTATTGATCTTGGTGACTACCTAAGAACCACTTATAACCAGGGT